>DATGXZ010000228.1:0-1898 GCA_035298445.1 Flavobacterium sp. | reverse complement strand
AGTTGAATATGAAAACATACTGCCTACTGCAACTGCCTACTGCCTACTGACACGGCGCCGGCACGCCCCCAACAAAAATCCCATCAATTTTCGTAATTTCACCGCTGCGTGTAACAAATGACCGGCGCGCCTTACTAACCCGACGTATGTCAGCAGAACTGGAGAAATCGTTTGTGCAGCAATTGCAGGCCAACCAGAACATCATCCACAAGATATGCCGGTTGTATACCAATGGGGAGGACGCCCACAAGGACCTCTTCCAGGAAATCACCATTCAGTTGTGGAAGGCCTTCCCGAAGTTCAGGGGCGAAAGTAAGTTTTCGACATGGGCCTACCGCGTGGCGCTGAATACTGCGATTACGCTCTACCGCAAGAGTACCCGTAGCGTCGCTACGACGGAATACGACGGTACGCGGCATTTTATCCGACAGGAGGAATACAATTACGAGGAAGAAGAACAGCTTAAGTTGTTGTATCAGGCCGTACAGCAGTTGAACGACATCGAGAAAGCGCTCGTGTTCTTATACCTCGAAGACAAAGACTACGCGGAAATTTCGGAAACACTGGGTATTACGGAAGTCAATGCCCGGGTTCGGATGAATCGCATACGTACAAAACTGAAAAAATTACTCAACCCCTGAAGTACACATGGAAGAGTTGGATTTATTAAAAAAAGCATGGAAAAACGACCACGGGTTCACGGCGTTTGACGAGCAGGATATCTATGCGATGCTCCACCGTCGATCGTCGTCGATCGTGAAGTGGATCCTGATTATCAGCATACTGGAGGTGGCTCTTTGGCTTGGACTCGGATTATTCGTGAGCCAGGACGACTATATGAATAAAATGGTACCGCAATGGATCAACGTTTCGTACATCGCCCTGAACGTAGTGAACTACGCCGTCGTATTACTCTTCGTCTACCTCTTTTACCGGAATTACCGCGCCATCTCGACAACGGCCTCGACCCGTAACCTCATGTCGGCAATATTGAAAACCCGTCGCACGGTGCAATGGTATGTGGGATTTCAGTTGGGTATGATGGGCGTTGGACTGATCATTGGAATGGTCCTGGCGTATAACTATAACCCACAGACCGAGAAACTGCGCGAACTCCTCGGCGATGGCAACCACCAGGGATGGGCTATAATATGTGTGTTTGCCGCCATCGTATTCATGGCCGTCTTCATCGGATTGGCCTGGCTGTTTTACCGGCTGCTCTATGGCATACTGCTTCGCAAACTTTACCGCAACTATAACGAACTGAAACGCATCGATACGCTATGAAACAGGTACTGGCCTTTATCGCGTTGGGCAGCAGCCTGTTGCTGGGCGCGCAGACATTGGAGAAGTCGCTTTTATGGAAGGTTTCCGGGAATGGCATCCAGACGTCCTATCTATATGGAACCATCCATATGACCTGCGACAACACGCTTGACGATGCTACCAAAAAAGCAATTGCCGCTACCAAACAACTGTATCTTGAGTTGGATATGGACGATCCGGGCATGATGTCTGGCATGATGAACGGAATCAACATGAAGGACGGCCTAACGATGGATCGCCTCGCAAGTGCCGACGATTATAAGCTTGTGGATGCTTTCTTTAAGAAAAAAATGGGCGTCGGTATCGATGCCATGAAAACGATGAAACCCATGATGCTGAGTGCGATGCTTCTTCCAGCGGCCTTGGGATGCACACCAAAATCCATCGAGGAGGCCCTGATGACCGAAGCGAAAAACAACGGCGAAGAGACCTTTGGACTCGAAACGGTGGAAGAACAACTGGCGGTGTTTGATGCGATACCCTACAAAATCCAGATGGAGGAATTGGTGAAAACGGCACGGGGTGATGGACAGAACGACCTGGATGAGCTGGCTGAACTTGTGAAACTCTAC
>DATGXZ010000227.1:0-2508 GCA_035298445.1 Flavobacterium sp. | reverse complement strand
CGTCACGCCCGCCAGTGCCACGATTACCTTGCCGGCCGCTTCCAACCCGATCACACAGGCTTTCTGCATCAAAGCCAACGGCAGCCACCCCGATGTGGAGGTCGCCATTGTGCCCGAAAACCGCGCACGCCCGGGCTTTGTGTCACGCTATGAAATCGTCCTTCGAAACAAGGGTAATAAAACCGCTTCTGGTGTCGTGAACTTTGATTTTCCGGAAGACTACTTAACACCCGCATCCGTCAACCCGGCCCCGGATACCGATTCCGCTTCGGCTTATAGTTGGAGCTACACCGATCTGTTGCCCTATGAAATCCGGACGTACCATGCGTGGTTTACCCTCAACACACCGCTTGATCCCGACTTCCCGCTTGACAGCGGCGACGTGTTGTCGTATACCGCCACGGCCACGCTGCAGTATACCGACGATCTTCCGGCCGACAATACCTTTACGTTCGACCATCACGTGGTGAACTCGAACGACCCGAACGACAAGACCTGCCTCGAAGGCGATACCATCGTGCCAGAGAAAGTAGGGGAGTATGTCCACTATGTCATCCGCTTCGAAAACGTCGGATCGGCCGAGGCAGAGAATGTCGTCATAAAAGATGTTATCGACACCATCAAGTTTGATATCAATACATTGGTGCCGCTCACCGGAAGCCATGATTTCGTGACGAAGATCCGGAATACGAACACCGTCGAGTTCATCTTCGAGAACATCATGCTGCCGTTCGACGACGCCAACAACGACGGATACGTGAGTTTCAAGATCAAGACCAAACCGAACCTGGTGCTGGGCAATACATTCAGCAACAGTGCGTCGATTTATTTCGATTTCAATGCCGCCATTGTCACCAACACGGCCCTGACCACGGTCGCCAATCTTGGGGTCCCTGGCTTTGGGGATACCTCCCTAGCCGTGTGGCCGAATCCGGTGCACGACCGCTTGTATGTCACCACAACACAACCCGTTGACTATCTCGAACTAACCGATTTGTCAGGCCGCAGCCTCCGTGCCATTGCGCACAGTGAATCGGTTTCGGTAGCAGGACTTCCTTCAGGCGTCTACCTACTTACGGTCACTTCAGGCGGAAAAGCAACTTCGCGGAAAGTGGTGGTGGAGTAGGGAAGTGGTGGGTTGGAATTGACAATTGACAATTGATAATTGATAATTGATACTGAGTTTGGGTCCCAGTCTTTAGTTGGTCGTGCGAGATCCGGCCGAGCCTCAATTATGCTTGGTTGCGGTCATATGGCGATGGCTGTTTTTCTTTTTCTGGGATTTTATCAGGCAACCGAATCCCACCAGTGAAATAAGGATTGATGTGGCCATGTCGCCGACACCATAATAGCAATAGAGACGATTGTGGTACGATTCTAATCATTCCATCCCAAACGCTCCCATTTCTTTATTTGGGAATCATAGTATTCGGAAACTAGAAATCCACCCGAATAGCGAATCGTATACTGGTTCTTTTTGAGATGATGTTGGTAGGTAATCCCAATACCGATGTCGTAGGAGGCCGGATACCGTCCGGTCGATAAATTGAGTTTTTCGATTTGGGCGATGGCCTTCTCGCTTCGGTAACGTTGCACAAATGTCACAAACTCGGCGGACATGAGTTGTGAAACCATAAACAAGGGCACCAACGCGGCCAGGAAAAGCGCTTTCTTCCAATCAGAGTTCTTTTTAACCAGACAAACGAGGCTCCAACTAAGCGCCGCCAGAAAAAACGCCCCGATCGGTAGCCAAAGAAGAAACGCTTCTAAAATCACCAAAAACGGAACAAACGGAAAAAGGAGTCCGAGGAGGAAAACGGTGAAGATTATTCTTTTTCTAAGCATGTGCTTGGGGTGGGAAGCGATGAGTAAGAGCTAGCTAACTGCGATCCGGCGCATTTCGCCGATTGAATCTGTTAATTAGTCGACCGCTTCCCCAACATCCTCCAGCACCAACTCGTTTTCAGGGGTAATACGGTACTTCAAGTCCTGAAGTTCAGCGCCTTCATACCCAATACCCTTTGCCTGGATGATATCCCGAAGGGCTGCAATATCATTCCCGATTTTAAAAAAGCCTACGGCACATATACTGTCTCCGACAATTTTGATACGGAGTTGCGGGCCTTTAGCATCATACCCGTCGATATAGTACTCGTTATCTGGGTGATTGTTAAGGTAGTTGACGACTTCCGTTTGATACGCCACATTATCCGGCGACTCGTTGGCAAGGATTGGGTTTGAATTGGTGCAGGTAGCATTCGAACAGGATGTCAGGAGGGCGAGCAGAAAAACGGATAAGGTGAGGTACTTCATAATAGTGTTTTACCGGTTAACGAGGTTTTCGGGGGAATATTTTGGAATGAAGAATGAAGAATGAAGAATGAACGAGATGATAGTTACTAGTTCTTAATTGACAGTTACCGGTCGACCACACCAACCCTCAACCCTAAGCCCTGAACCTGAACCCTGAACTCTCAACCCTCAACTCCCGACCCCAACCCAACACCC
>DATGXZ010000226.1:0-8495 GCA_035298445.1 Flavobacterium sp. | reverse complement strand
GTTTCGGTCTTCATGCCGATTTTCGGGTTGACGAGTCCGATAGCGATGCAGGCAAGTGCCAAAACCAGCACGCCCATTTTCAGCGCACTTTTGAAGTCAGAGCGTTCGGGTGCCAGTTGGCGAAACAGGGAAGCGTCACCGAATTCGCGTTGCCGGCGTTTTTTCCAATACAAATTATAAAGGAATAGCAGCGCCAGCACCGGAACGGCGAGCAGCAACCACAAGTATTTCTTTTCATCCAATTCCCACATAGCCATCAGATAAAGCTCCGTAAGAGCGTTTTTCGAGCCACAATTTCAATCAGCAATAAGGCGAAAGCCGCAAGGGCAAACGGACGGAATCGCTCATCGTAATCATAGAATTTCAACTCCTGTATTTCCGACGTCTCCAGCTTGTTGATTTCCTGGTAAATTTCCTCCAGACGGCTGTTGCTGGTGGCCCGGAAGTACTTCCCCCCGGTTTTTCGGGCGATGTCGCGCATCAGTTTCTCGTCGATTTCCACCTGCGCCATCCGGAAGATAAAGTTGCCCCGCGCGTCGATGGCCGCCGGTGTTTCTGCCGTTCCGTTGGTGCCGAGTCCGATCGTGTAGACCTTGATGCCGTATTCACGCGCAATGTCAGACGCATCTTCCGGCGTGATAAACCCGGTATTGTTGACACCGTCCGTCAATAGTATGACGATACGGCTCTTGGCCTTGCTGTCTTTTACACGGTTGACCGCCGTAGCGAGTCCCATTCCGATCGCCGTACCGTCGTTAAGGGTCCGGTCGTAATTGGTTTTGGCGAGGGCATCCAGCACAACAGCTTTGTCGCTCGTGACGGGGGTTCGGGTGTAGGCCTCTCCCGCATACACCACCAATCCGATGCGGTCGTTCGGACGCTCGTTGATGAACTTGGCCGCGACTTTCTTTAATGATTCGATCCGGTTGGGCTTCAGGTCACGCGCCAGCATACTGGCCGAGATGTCCATCGAAATGACAATGTCGATTCCTTTCGTGGTTTTCGTTTTACTACTCACATCGACAGTCCGCGGACGCGCCATAGCCGTGATCAATAAGGCAATCGCGACTATTCGGAAGGCGAAAAGGGTCCAGTTCAGCACTGACCACACGGTACCTTTGCCCGCGAAGCCCGAAAGCGACGGCATCCGTAACGTAGCCGACTGCCGGCGGCGCTGCCAGATTTGCCAGGCCACGAGCGGCGGGATCACCAACAGCAGCCAGAACAATTGCGGATACATGAAGGTTACCTGTGTCATGACTTTGGAAGGACTTTGAGTTCGATCGATTTCATGATACGTTCGAAGATTTTCTTCCCGTATTCATCGCCTTCGGCATACTGCACAAAAACCTGTTGCAAGCCGCCTTCCTGCGTAAAGAGGAAAACTTCATAGTACAGCTTCGATTTTTTTCCCGTTACCGGATTGACGTGGTCAAAGGTGCCGAAACCGTGCGTTCCGTCTATACCGGATTTGGTGCTGAAGGCTTCTTTTTTGACGACAATGTTCTGCGCTTTGCCGGCGCTTTGTAGGTATGCAACCGTGTTCTCGAGTACTTTGTCGGCTTCAAACGTTACGGCTTGTTTTTCCTTCCGGGTGGATACCACGATGGAGAACTCGTCGAGCACACTGCCATAGGCAAAGGTCTGCATTTCGCGCAGCGTCGCCATTCCGTCTTTCGGCATCGTCTTCGTTAGGTCGACCCGTTTCAGGATGCGGGGTGTTTGGAGATATACCGGAGGATTGCCGTATTCGCTCGACACCCATTCGCCTTCCCATAATTCACGTGTAGGATGCCCGAGCACTTTGTCTTTTATGAACTCCGGACCTTTTATAAACAACAGGACAATAAGCGAAAGCATGAGAACGCCCACCGATGCGCCCACACCAATCAGAATTCGGCGTTGTTTCTTCTTTTTCAGGGCCCTTTCGCGCATCATCCTCGATAACTCACTTTCCCCTTCCTCAATCACGGCAACCGGCACCGCTTTGTGGATCTGGAGGATGGTCTTCTCGATGCGTTTTTTGTCGTCTTCGATTTCGAAGTCAATGGGTTTCGACTTGGCAAACTTCACAAGATCCGCCTGGCGAAGTACTTTCTCGAGGTTTTCGAGTGTCTCTGGCGTCAGCTTCATGTTCTTCCGGCGCGCTTCACGGCGGAGGCTATCGATGACTTCACTCGTGGTACTTTCCATCGCCGGGACGTTGATTTCCTCTTCGATATAGGTACGGGCGATATTGGTCAGCTCCGAATAGTAATCCTTTACCTCTCCTTTCTGCCATAACGCCTTTTGGTCGAGTTGTTGCAGCAGGGCAGTGGCCTTTTCGATAGGGGACTTGTAAACCGCCTGTCCGAGTTTCGTCTTCTGTCGTTTTTTAATCAGGTAGTAAACGCCCGCTCCGACGCCGCCCAATACAAGCAGCAGGGCAAGTGCCACGATGATCCAAAGCCAACGCCGCCAGTCAGAGGGTGCCTCGATGATCGGTTTGATGTCATACATCTTCTGTTGGAGGGTGTCGACCTTTACGCCGCCCACTTCTAGCCGCACGCTGTCGGAAAAGTACGCTTTGCCATTGATGGTGACCTTCAGCGGTGGGATGGTAAATTTCCCACTGTCGAATTGGGTAAGGCCGTATTTGCGAACGAGGTCGTAATTGCCGCCTTTCCGGATGGTATCGGTTTTATAGTTACGGATGACTTCCAGGGGTCCGAAGGCCCTGCCGTGCGGGAACACCACTTTGGCCATCGTATCGGCCGTGGCGGTAAGCGTCAGGTTGAACTGCGCCCCAATTTTATGGCGGGTGGTGTCGATATGCGTCGTGACCTTTTGGGCCGACAGGGTGCCAACCATCAAAAGGGCCCATCCGGCCAGGATCGATTTCAATTTCGATGTCATATCGTTATCCCCTTGATTTGAAGTATCCTAATAACTTAGTCACGTAGCTTTCATCTGTTCGGGCGCTGATGGTGCCGGCGCCGCATTTTTTGAAGATATCGGAAAAGTATGCCACTTTCGAGGCATAATACGCTTCGTATTTCATCCGCACCGACCTCGATCCGGTCTGTACCAACTGGACGGCACCGGTTTCGGCGTCGACCATCGGCACCAGTCCGAGATTCGGGATTTTGGTTTCCCTCACGTCATAAATGCGGATGCCGGTGATGTCATGGCGTTTTGCCGCGATTTTCAACGGCTGGTCGTACGGTTCCGACAGGAAGTCGGAGATGATAAACGTGATCGCCTTTTTCTTCATGACGCCCGAAAGGAAGCGAATGGCCTGTCCGATATCAGTGCGATGGCTTTTAGGCTCGAACTCAATGAGTTCACGAATGATGCGCAACACGTGCGATTTTCCTTTTTTAGGCGGAATATAGAGCTCTATTTGGTCGGAAAACAGGATGAGTCCGATTTTGTCATTGTTGTTCATCGCCGAAAACGCCAACGTTGCCGCGATTTCAGTGATGGTGTCGCGTTTGAACTGAGTCTGCGTACCGAAACTCTCCGATCCGCTGATGTCGACCACCAGCATCATCGTGAGTTCCCGTTCTTCCTCAAAAACCTTCACGAACGGTTCGTTATAGCGCGCGGTTACGTTCCAGTCGATGGCGCGCACGTCGTCACCGAACTGGTATTGGCGCACCTCCGAGAACGTCATACCACGGCCTTTGAACGACGTGTGGTATTCGCCCGAGAAGATGTGATCACTCAGGCGACGGGTTTTGATCTCGATTTTGCGGACCTTCTTTAAAAGCTCTTTCGTATCCATATATGAGGTCGTTGCTGCGACTGCTTACTGCGACTGCGTGACTGCCTACTGCGACTGCCCACTGCCTACTAATTACTGCGACTGCCTACTGATTTATGGTACTTCGACTTCGTTTACGATCTTATTGATGATGTCTACCGACGTCACGTTTTCGGCTTCCGCTTCGTAGGTCACGCCGATACGGTGGCGCAACACATCGTGCACGACCGCACGTACGTCTTCTGGTATGACATAGCCACGACGCTTGATGAAGGCGTAGCACTTCGCCGCGGTTGCGAGGTTGATGCTACCCCGTGGTGAAGCGCCGAAACCGATAAGTGGTTTGATTTTTTCGAGTTTGTATTTTTCGGGGAAGCGGGTGGCGAAGATGATGTCGAGGATGTATTTCTCGATTTTTTCGTCCATGTATACTTCCCGAACGGCTTCCTGTGCACGCAGGATTTGCTCAAGTGAAATCACCTGCTGGACTTTTTCAAAGGCGCCTTTCAGGTTTTGACGGATCACCAGTCGTTCTTCGTCCATCTTCGGATAATCGATGACGACTTTCAGCATGAAGCGGTCGACCTGGGCTTCCGGTAGCGGATAGGTACCTTCCTGCTCAATCGGGTTCTGGGTCGCGAGCACCAGGAACGGCCTGTCGAGTTTAAACGACGTATCACCGATGGTCACCTGCTTTTCCTGCATCGCCTCCAGCAGGGCCGACTGCACTTTTGCCGGTGCCCGGTTGATCTCATCCGCCAGCACGAAGTTGGCGAAGATAGGTCCCTTCTTGATAGAAAACTCGTTTTGTTTGATGTTGTAGATCATGGTTCCGACTACGTCAGCCGGAAGGAGGTCAGGCGTAAACTGTATACGGCTGAAGGAACCGTGTACGGCCTGTGACAGGGTGTTGATCGCGAGGGTTTTGGCGAGTCCCGGAACGCCCTCCAGCAGGATGTGGCCTTGTCCGAGCAATCCGATCAAAAGGCGCTCGACCATTTGTTTCTGGCCGACGATCACCTTATTCATTTCCATGGTCAGCAAATCGATAAAGGCACTCTCCCTTTCGATTTTCTCATTGATTGCCCTAATGTCAGTAGAGGCAGTGACTTCTTCCATAACTTCTTTCTTTATATATCCCGTTGCAATAGCGGTGCAAATTGTTTCTTTTTTCAGCAGGGCGAAGTTAAAGTAACGTTAAAAAAATCGGCCGCTCCCACCCCTTAAGGAGGAATTGTGAATTTGTTTTTATAATTTTAAGAACTTTAAAAAAAATACCTTGAAAACTGCGTTATCGCCCGTGATTGCTGGTACGATGAACTGGGGAGCATGGGACAAAAAACTGGGTGCGCGGGAGATGGCGCACGTCATCAATGTCTGTCTCGAAAATGGCATTTCAACGTTTGATCATGCCGATATCTATGGAGGATATACTACGGAGAAGGATTTTGGCGTTGCGTTTGCCCAAAGTGGACTCCAGCGCGAACGAATCCAGATCGTGACCAAGTGTGGAATCCAGCATTTGTCGCCCAACCGAACCAACCGAATTAAACATTACAATTACGACCGCGACTACATCATCTGGTCGGTTGAAAATTCCCTCAAAAACCTGCAGACCGACTACGTTGATGTATTGTTGTTGCATCGCCCGAGTCCGTTGATGGTGGCCGATGAAATTGCAGAGGCAGTCGGGCAATTGAAGAAAGACGGTAAGATCATTGACTTCGGACTTTCGAATTTTACCTCGTCCCAAACAGAACTCATCCGGCAAAAAACCGAGGTGTCGTATAACCAGATCCAATTTTCAGCTACGCACCATGAGGCCATGCTGGACGGCAGCCTTGATTATATGCAGGTCAATGGCATCCGGCCGATGTCGTGGAATCCACTCGGGACCGTGTTTCGTGAGGACAATGCGCAGACGCGGCGACTCAAAAAACTGCTGGCGGGCCTCGTCGACAAGTACCATTTTGGCTCCGATACGCTCTTGCTCGCCTGGATACTGCAGCATCCGGCTGGGATTATCCCGATTGCCGGCACCGTGAATACGGCCCGGATCCAATTGCTGATGAAAGCAACAGAATTGCAGTTAGACCGCGAAGATTGGTTTGCCATCTGGGCGGAAAGTATGGGACACGATGTTCCGTAACGATATGAAAACAGCACTCATAACAGGCGCTACCAGCGGTATCGGGCGCGCTACGGCACAGCGTTTTGCCGAGCACGGGATCCGACTGATTATATGCGGACGAAGGGAAGACCGCCTGTCAGAACTTCAAGCCGAATTGGGTGTATTGACCGATGTAACAACGCTGTCATTCGATATCCGTGACAAGGCCGCCGTGTTCGAATCGGTGGCGTCGCTACCGGAAACCTTTTCCCAGATCGATATATTGGTGAACAATGCAGGGAATGCCCACGGACTGGAACCCATCCAGGATGGCGATACCGACGATTGGGATGCCATGATCGATGGCAACGTAAAAGGACTGCTATACATTTCCCGTGCCGTATTGCCGGGAATGGTGGCCCGCCGCTCGGGTCACGTCATCAATATCGGATCGATTTCGGGTAAAGAAGTATATGCGAACGGCACCGTATATTGTGCTACCAAGTTTGCGGTCGATGCGTTGAACCGCGGCATGCGCCTCGATCTCAATGCAGTGGGGATTCGTGTTGGGGCCATCCATCCCGGGATGGTGGAAACTGAGTTTTCGGAGGTACGCTTTAAAGGCGATACCACCCGCGCCCAATCCGTCTACCAGGGGTTGCAACCCTTGCGGCCGGAAGACATTGCCGACGTCATTCATTTTGTCGTCACCCGTCCGTACCATGTCAATATTGCGGATTTGCTCATATTGCCTACCGCGCAGGCGTCGACCACGATGGTAAACCGACAGCCATGATCAACAAGCGCCTTCTTATCAAAAACCTACTGGCGCACAACGACGAGTCGAGTTTTTACGATAAGAAACGGCAATTGAACCTGCACACCAAAGAGGGAAAAGCGAAGTTCCTCAAACACATCTGTGCGCTTTCCAATGCGAATCCGGCCAACAACTCCTATATTGTCGTAGGGGTAGAAGACCACGATAACGACATTGTGGGCGACGACTTCTTTGATGACAGCCGCATCCAGAACCTGGTGAATGCGTTTTTGGAGCATCCGCCGAAGATACAATACGAGAACGTTCCGTTTCCCAACCTGCCAAAAGACAAAGTCGTCGGACTCGTGACGATCCGGCCGAAGAAAAACACCTCCTTTTTCCGCAAGGGCATCCACACCATTCCGATGGGGACGATCTTCACCCGAATCGGCAGCAATTCGATTCCGGTGGATGTAGCGCCGCCGAAGAATTTCCAGAATACCGAGACCGTCATCAGTATCGAGAACAATTCCCGAAACAGCATCGGCCACACGCTTGATGGCGTAATCGATTTTATGAACAACCGCCACCGGGATATGGCACCCCGCTATCGCGTTTTCAAAGAACTGTTCGTCATCTGTTGGGCCGGCGTAGCCAAACGGGTCAAAGACAAAACCTATTTATCACGCGTTGATATAGAACTGATCAACGAGCAGGTAAAGCTCTTTTATTCGGCCCTTGATGAGGTGTCGATCGAGTATGACGACGACCGCTTCGTGATTACGGAGTATGTACCGCTCGGACTTCACGACAAAACCAGCTACTATCCGCTGGAACAGCAGGAGATCCGGTTTTTCGACAACGGCTATTACAAGATTGAAAGTCGGATGTTGTTTGAACCGCCCCAATACAACCGGAAGATGCTGCACCACATCTACAACGCCAACCTTTCGCTGCTGGCGAAACTACAGAAGGGCACCACACTTTCAGAGGCGGAGAAGCGCGACATGGAGTTCGTGCCGTCGACCCTCATGATCTGTTACCTCAATGGCTTTGATGACGCCAAACAGAAACTGGTGGATGCCAAACCGCTGTTGAAAGCGTTTGACGATCCGACCGTGTACCTTGGCTTCAAAGAGTCGATGCGAATTTTGCGGAAGATGAAGTATGACCGGTAGCAGAGTTTGGCCAGAGCCATCGGCCACACTACTTAATCCGCAGAATGCGACACCTTGAGGTAGCCGCTTTTGGCTTTGTAAGGGTCGATCGTCACCACCAGGTGCTCCACCTGACCATAAAAATCAGCCACAAAGAGGGTGTCAATCTCACCGCTGACTTTTACGGGGGATAAAAAGGCATAGCCACTCACCATAATGGAGTCATCAACAGAACCTTCTAACCGCACAGCATATTTGTGATAACCGTGTCCTTTCTCCGTTTTCAGCGTGAACGTATGAGGTTTGGAAAAATCCCGGATTTCGTGGGTGTTGGGTGACTCGCAGGCGAGGAGCAACACAGCTACGAAAAAGAAGACAAAAGGCCTCATGTTTTTTGCAGGATACTTCGTTAAAGACAAGCAACTAAAAATAGCGAAAACTAGGGAATGCAGCCCAAGGCGCTTTCAGTTCGTCACTCCTCTTTTTTGATTGTAATGATGACATCGTCTTCGAATTTGTACTCCCCTTTTTTGTAAATGTCTTTGTTGGAAAGCACTACCGTGTAGGTATAAATCCCTTTCGGGATATTGAACACGCACTCCTTTCCATCGTTCTGTACCACGAGTTCGCGGGAGATGCGGTTCCCTTTGGCATCTTCGCCTTCGAGGGTAAAAGTAATTTTATCGGGGAGTTTGTTTTTGACACAAACGCTGGTTATTACCGACG
>DATGXZ010000225.1:0-6880 GCA_035298445.1 Flavobacterium sp. | reverse complement strand
CTCCGCCATCATCTGGAAAAACAGGTCTTGTTTCACCGTCGGTTCAAACGGGAAGGTTTGTCGCAACAGCCGGTAAAAATCACGGGATAGCATGGTGCAAAGGTGGGGTTTAATTTTGAAGATTGGAAGTTGGGGTTGGGAAGTTCGGAAGATGGGGAGTTCGGAAGATCGGAAGTAGGAAAGTCCTGAAGACGGGAAGTTTGACATCTTCCCCCAAGCTACCGGAGACATTCAAGGTTTCTTCCGCCGTGGTCCAAACGATCTATTTTTTAACAAAATGTGCGGTTTTTCCGTATGGTCAGTTCGACCTTTTTCGTTAAGGGACGCAGCCACCCCTCCCCAATCCC
This sequence comes from Flavobacterium sp., assembly GCA_035298445.1. Lineage (GTDB taxonomy): Bacteria > Bacteroidota > Bacteroidia > Flavobacteriales > Flavobacteriaceae > Flavobacterium. Next base: position 6,533 of record DATGXZ010000225.1, on the reverse strand, counting down.
AAGGTAAAGGTTCCCGCGGACATGGAGGTGTGGGAAAACCGCATCTTTTGTTAAAAGTAGTTCGGAAGTTCGGAAGTTGAAAGTCTGAAAGTTCGGAAGAGCGAGAGATGGGAAGATCGGGAGTTACCAGTTAGGAATGTCCATGGAATCGGAAGCTGAAACTAAACTGTAACTGCGACTGCGACTGTGACTGCGACTTTACTACCTTTGCCCCATGTCTGACATCACCAACAAGACGTACCGGAAACTCGCGCTTCGTGTAGGCAACGACGGTTTTTCGTTTGCGGTGACCGATACCCTTTCACGTCGGGTGACCGCTTTCGAGCGGGTGGACTTCCCTGCCTCAGCAGCGATCGGATCGCCGGAGAAGACGGAAGGCTATTATTGGGATGCGTTCGTCCGCCATCCGGAGTTGGTACGTCCGTATGACGAAGTGGTTGTACTGCACGACAACCCGCTGAATACCTTCGTGCCTGAACCGCTGTTCGACGAGGAAGCCGCTGCGGGATACCTGCAATATGGCACACGGGTGTTCGCCAGCGATACCTTCGCCCATGACCTATTGCAACCACAAGCCATGGTGAATGTCTACATCCCCTATGCCCATATCAACAATTACCTGCTCGACCAATTTGAGTCGTTCGACTACCGCCATTCGGCCAGTGTGCTGGTGCCGCGTTTATTGGACTTGTCACGCAACGACTACAGCCGACAGGTGTTTGCCCACTTTTCCGAGGCCGTGGTCGAAATTATCGTGGCACAGAACGGACAGTTGCTTTTTTACAACGTCTTTGACTTTGTCTCTCCAGAAGACTTTCTGTACTACCTTTTGTTCGCAGCCGAGCAGTTGTCGCTGAACCCCGAAGAATTCCCGCTGCGCTTATTGGGCGATGTGACCGATGCCTCTCCCCTGTTTTCAATCGCCTACCGCTATGTGCGGAATGTATTATTGCTCGACACCTCGGCCCTGTCTGACCTGACTGGCGTGGACGCAGCTTTCGCCCGTCGTCACTTTATCGTATTCCAGGCATGAGGATCATTTCCGGAAAATACCGAGGCCGACGGCTGACTGTGCCGAAAAACCTTCCGGTGCGGCCGACGACCGATATGAACCGGGAGACCCTGTTCAATATCCTGAATAATTATTATGATTTTGCCGGCCTGCGCGTACTCGACCTGTTTGCGGGTACCGGGGGCGTCAGCTACGAATTTGCCTCGAGGGGTGCCGAAAGCATCACGGCGGTTGACCAAAACGCCGGCTGTGCGCGTTTCATCCGGCAAACGGCTACCGAACTCGATGTGCCGATTGAGGTGGTGCAGGGCGATGCGTTTAAATTCCTTGAAAAAAGCCGACTGGAATACGATGTGATCTTTGCCGATCCGTTTTACGACCTGGCGCAGGACGACTTCGAGAAAATCCATCGTCTCATTTTTGAAAACGGACTGCTGTCGGCGGAAGGGATGTTCATACTCGAACATTCCAAACAAACCTCACTGGAACACCTCGAGCATTTTTCCTTTAGTCGGAAGTATGGCAGTACGGTGTTTTCGTTCTTCGAATTCGAATCGGAGGAAGAAGAGGAACTGAGTAACGGAGCAACTGAGTAACTGAGAAGTTGAGGGAGGTACTAGAGGGGGTCGCTGGAAACCCTGTCCAATGACCCACAACCAATAACTAACTCCTCTCTCCTGTCTTCTAACTCCTAAAAAAAAGCAGGCCTGTAAGCCGGATTCTGTACCCTTTCGGGCCCTTATCATTTATCTAGGCGAGCGGTTACCCGAACGCTCCATCCTCCTACCCTCCGGCTCGGACGGGCCGCCCTTGGCGCCGGTATACTTGGAGTTTCACCGCATAGAGTTTACCTGATTTCACTACAGCCGAACTGTACATCCTTTCTGTTGCACTGGTCCTTGCCCCGTTGCCGGGGCCGACGGGCGTTACCCGCTATGCTGCCCTTTGGTGTCCGGACTTTCCTCCAGCCGAAGCTGGCGATAAGGCGGCCTGCGGCGCAAAGATAGGAGTTTGAGAGGAAATGAACAGTGAACGATTAACAATGAACAATGGAATGGGATAATTAGAAAATTAGATAATGGGTTGAAGGCTATATAAGGAGTCCGAAGTATAGAATGAAATAATCAGAAAATCTGACGAGACCGAACTGGCGGACTGCTCCAACTGCGACTGCGACCGCGACCGCAACCCCAACTCCGACTCCGATTGCCACAACTCCTCACCAATCAACACCCGCCTTCAACCATCAACCATCAACCATGAACTACGAACTATGAACCCTCAACTCAACACTCAACACTCTTTACAATTCTTTCCCAAAATTCTATAACCCCTTCCCCTACTCCAATCCGTAATTTTTCACTATCAAATTCACATACCCATGGACACGCAAATGTATCATTATGCCACCGTTTCGACGGCATTGAAAGAACTGAACGACAAAGGCTTCACCACCGACTTCAACCTTGAGGAAGACCGCATCAAGAACAACCCCGACGATTTCGAGATCGTACACATCTATCGCTATGAAGGTGAAAGCGACCCCGGCGACGAGGCTACCGTATATGGTATTAAGGCCAGCGACGGTGAACTCGGCGTTTTTGTCGCCGGCGACCTTTCGATGGGAGAAAAAAGTGCCTCACGCGTGTTGCATGAACTCACTATCCGCGGGCGCGAAAACCGTCCACAACAAGACGGTGCATGAACCGTCGGCCGTCCCAACTTCTGAAAATCGGACGCGATGGGGTGCTGACGGCGCGCACGGTCGGACTCCGCTACGCCGGTTGTGGTGACCAGGGCATCTTCCGCAAGGGAGCGCCGGGCCGCTTTCACTATGTCGACCATGACGGCCGCCGCATACGCGATGCCGCCACACTAGGACGCATCCAAAGACTGGTGCTGCCTCCGGCCTGGCAGGACGTCTGGATCTCACCCTTTGAGAACGGCCACCTGCAGGCGACGGGAATCGATTTGCGTGGCCGCAAACAATACCGATACCATTCCGACTGGAACGCCATCCGCAATGAATCGAAGTTTTTTCGGATCAGCCGATTCGCCTCCTGCCTGCCTGCCCTGCGCGACCAGGTCGAACGCGACCTGAAGCGACATGGTATGCCTTACGAGAAAGTTGTGGCGCTAGTCGTGAAACTCATGGAAACCACCCACATCCGGATTGGCAACAAAGCCTATAAACGGTTGTATGGCTCGTTCGGACTCACCACCCTCCACGACCGCCACGTTCAAACCAACGGCTCCCACATGACCTTTTCCTTTAAAGGCAAGAAAGGCGTGAAGCACGAAATCGGACTCGATGACCCTCGGCTGATGCGACTGGTGGTGAAGTGTCGCGAGATTCCCGGACACGAGCTGTTCCAATATTACGACCACGAAGGCCGACACCATTCAATTGGCTCGGCCGACGTGAACAACTATTTGAAACAAGTGACCGGCGAGGACTTCACCGCTAAGGACTTCCGTCTTTGGGCCGGTACCGTCCAGGCACTTGAAGCCTTCCTCGAATGCGAGCCTCCCGCTTCTGAAGCCGATTGTAAGCGGAAAGTCGCAGCCGTGCTTGACCAGGTCGCCCGAAAGTTGGGAAACACGCGTACCGTTTGCCGGAAATACTACGTACACCCTACGGTAATCGCGTCATTCGAAAGCGGATCTATCAGGAAATACCGGCCAACGACGCATACCGGGCGTCTCGCACCCACAGAACGGGCGTTAGTCAAACTTCTGGATAACGAAGAAACTGCAGACCTAAAAAAAGGCCAAAACATTACTGCCAGCCATCGTCAACTACAACGACGCGTCTCAGACGCAGGCATCAATAGGGTGTAATCTCGATGTTGAGCCTCAGGTTCTGCGTACTGGTAGCAGCATCCTCCTCTAAAAAAACGTTGAATGAGTTAGCCGTAACATTATGGATAACGAGGGGCCCCCACAAATTGTTATCCAAACCCGCCTGCGTAAAGTCGTTGGAGGCGGTAGAATTACTTTGCAGCTCTACATTGATAAACTGGGAACCAGAAAGTCCAAGATTGTGCGTCACCAAAACATCATTCCATTTGGGAGCGGGGCTGCTTAACGTTGCCGAAACCGCGAATCCGTCAACGGTCAAAGGTGTTACTACAGACAACGGTCGAATATCCCCTACCACTACACTCATTATATAGGTGGGGTTAAACGGCTGCCAGCTTGTACCGTCGAAAGAATAATAGCCGGGTATCTTTATAGCGGCCGTCTGACTTGTCGTTGTACTTATAATCGTTGTGACATACACCATAGCACCGGTTTGGGCGCTCGTATAGGTAAGTGCATTGAGTTGCGACAGCGTCTTTCGGGGAACCATAATGCCATCTAAAGACGTACTTACGGCAGGGCTACCCACGACGTCAAGTGTAGCCTGTGGCGTACTTGTGTTAATTCCGGTTTGGGCTGCGGCAAACAGTGTGCTGAATAGAAAACAAACAAGGTACTTCATCTCAATAGGTACTTATTTCAAATACTATGGTTACGTTTTGTGGGGAACCTGCCGAATCTCGCGAAATAAATGAAAAAGAGTTAGGCGTAATGTTGTAGGGAACCAAGTGCAAAAAATCGTTATCGCTGTTGTATTGCGCCATGTTAGAGTTTACATTGCTATACAGACTCAGGCTGATAAACTGGTTACTTGTCAAATTCAGGTTGTGTGTGACCGTGTATATAACGTAGCTGGCTAAAACCTGTTTCGAGACCTGCGCCACCACACCTCCTACATTCGCGCTAGGCGCTGTGTAGGTAACGGAGGGCGACCCCCCGAAAATATCACCATACAGCCCCCGACCATAATAGGTACGTCGTGAGTTCACTTTAATCCACTTGACGCCATTGAACCTGTAATAGGATACACTGTTTACCTCAACAGTTTGCGCGCTGGTCGTGGTGGGTACTGCCGTAACATACACTAAAGCTCCGGCTTGGGAGGCCGTGTAGGTTTTGGCCGTCAGTTGATTACCTGTGAGCCGGGGTGGGATAACGCCATCCAGATAACCAGCGCCGGCAGTGTTCACCTCGAGTGTCGTCAGGGGAGTAGCCGTGCCAATCCCTACCTGACCATATCCTGTGATGACAAACAATAGCAACAAAAAGCCAATAGAAAACCGCATGGACTTCAATAATTAGTTATTTTAAAAACGAAAGTGAGGTTCTGAACCGGTGCCGCAAAAGCCCATTCCTGCAAGATGAATCGAAACGAATTCGGGGTCACATCGTATACCACGATTTCCTTTATGGCCTGGCAATTATCTGCATCGTTTTGTGTGCCATAGCATACGGCGCTTACATTAACGCGCTGACTGCCCTGTAAATTAAGGTTGTGAACTATACTGACTTCAAAGTCCACTCCACGCTGCGTTCTGGTAGCGGACACCACACAGCCGGTTATACCCGTAATCGACTGCGTGCCCGTAATCGGAACGATATCACCGTATGTGACACTACCGTAGTAATTTTCATGGAAAGCCACCCAGCGGGTACCATTAAAAAAATACATGCCCGGCCTTTTGACTTCTCTAGTTTGAGTCGTTGTAGTGGTAGGCGTAGCGGTAACATATATCATAGCACCTACATGTTGGCTTGCGTAAGTTTTCGCCGTTAATTGATTTCCTGTCACGCGCGGAGGGATCAAACCGTCCATAATTGATGGCGTAGAGGCACTGCCAACAATATCAAGTGTACTGGCAGGATTTGTAGTTCCGATGCCCACCTGCGCGTGGGACACAAATGAGAGGAGCAGCAAAGGCATCAGAAAAAAGCCAAACCAGCGGCCCCCTTTAGTGTTAATCACGAGTGCTTGATCGTCCATACCGGCTATTTCATTAACGTTTTAAAAATGCACTATCAAAAGGCTTAAACACCATATATATACCTGATTTATAATTATTTAAAACAGGCTCTAACGCGTGGTAAAATTAATGTAGCTGCCTACGGCAAACGAAACAAAAGGGTACTTTGTCTGAATTTGGTCACTTTCGCGGTATAAGTGGTAGAAAAAATGGCATATCCTGCCAACTCCGTATGGCGTTGTCGACAGTGGTGAAGGTGTAAGTCCTAAAAATCGCGTGAAAGATAAAAGCACACGCAAAAACCATATCCAAAATACTATCTTTGTGCCTCAATGGAACAGTTCATCGTATCAGCCCGGAAATACCGCCCGCAGACCTTCAAGGACGTGGTCGGACAACAGGCTATTACGAACACCCTACTGAACGCCATCGAAACCAACCACTTGGGTTCGGCGTTGTTGTTTACAGGTCCACGGGGCGTAGGAAAAACCACCTGCGCGCGCATCCTGGCCCGTAAGATCAACCAACCAGGATATGACGATCCGAACGAAGATTTCACCTTCAACGTATTCGAACTCGATGCGGCGTCGAACAACTCAGTCGACGACATCCGGAACCTGATCGACCAGGTACGCATTCCGCCGCAGACCGGACAATATAAAGTATACATCATCGACGAGGTGCACATGCTGTCG
>DATGXZ010000224.1:0-3470 GCA_035298445.1 Flavobacterium sp. | reverse complement strand
CGACCACGACCCGATGTCGGCCGGACGCCAGATGGGCGGGCACTTCGCCACCCACAGCCTTGACGAAAACGGGCAGTGGAAAAACCTGGTACAACAGAAGAATTCAAGCGCCGATATTTCCCCTACCGCCGGACAAATGCCGCGGTTGCTGGGATTGGCACAGGCGTCGAAAGTCTACCGCTCGGTTGCCGGACTCGAGCAACACACTTCTTTTTCGAATAACGGAAACGAAGTCGCCTGGGGTACTATCGGCAACGCCAGTACGTCGGAAGGCCTGTTTTTTGAAACCATCAACGCAGCCGGTGTTTTGCAGGTGCCGATGGTAATGAGTGTGTGGGACGACGACTACGGCATCTCCGTACATGCCCGCCACCAGACGACGAAAGAGAGCATTTCGGAAATCCTGAAAGGCTTCCAGCGTGATGAGAAAGGCAATGGATACGAGTTGTTCACGGTAAAAGGCTGGGATTATGCGTCATTGGTGGACACTTACCAGAAGGCCTCGCAGATCGCGCGGGAAGAGCACACTCCGGTGCTGATCCACGTGACGCAACTGACACAGCCACAGGGCCACTCGACCTCAGGCTCGCACGAACGCTATAAGTCGAAAGACCGTTTGTCTTGGGAATCCGATTTCGATTGTATCCGCCAGATGCGCCTGTGGATGATCGCGACCAACATTGCCTCTCCGGAAGAACTGGATGCGATGGAGGAAACGGTTCGAAAAGAAGTATTGGAGGGCAAGAAAGCCGCCTGGACTGCCTATCTGGATCCGATCAAAGCCGACGTGGCGTCGTTGCGCGCGGTGTTGGAAGGCTATACCTCCTACCCAGACGTGCAGGCCGCGTTGCAGGAACTGAGCTCAATAAAGGAGCCGTTGCGACGCGATGCCCTGGCCACGGCCCGGAAATTGTTACCGCTGCTGGCTGCCGATGGGCAGCACCAACCGCTCGCCGACTGGATTACCGATTATAAAGCACAGCACCAGAAACGCTACAGCTCGCACCTGTTTTCGGAATCGCCGAACAGTGCGCTTTCGGTCGCGGAAGTGCCAGCGACGTACACCCAGGAAGAGGAGGCCGACGGTCGTGTGGTAATCCGCGACAATTTCGATGCCATCCTGGCCAAACACCCTGATGTATTGATTTTTGGGGAAGATGCCGGAAACATCGGCGACGTCAACCAGGGACTGGAAGGCATGCAACAGAAATACGGCGAAATGCGCGTGTCGGATGCCGGTATTCGCGAAGCGACGATACTCGGGCAAGGGATCGGGATGGCGATGCGTGGCCTCCGCCCTATTGCCGAAATACAGTACCTTGATTACCTTTTGTATGCGTTGCAGATCATGAGCGACGATTTGGCTACGCTGCAATACCGCACCAAAGGACGGCAGAAGGCACCGTTGATCGTGCGCACGCGTGGGCACCGTCTGGAAGGCATCTGGCACTCCGGATCGCCGATGGGCATGATCATCCATGCGTTGCGGGGCGTGCACGTGCTGGTGCCGCGCAACATGACCAAAGCCGCCGGATTCTACAATACGCTACTGGAGGCTGATGAGCCTGCCGTGGTGGTAGAGTGTCTGAACGGCTACCGACTGAAAGAGAAATTACCCACCAATCCGGGGGAATACCGCACGCCGATCGGGGTGGTGGAAACCATCCGGAACGGTCGCGATATCACTATTGTTTCGTATGGTTCGACCCTTCGCATCATCAGTGAAGCCGCCGAGCGTTTGGCGCAGTACGGCATCGAATGCGAGATCATCGACGTGCAATCGCTGTTGCCGTTTGACCGGGCGCATGATATCGTGAAAAGTGTACAAAATACCAACCGCCTGCTGGTTGTGGACGAGGATGTACCGGGTGGTGCCTCCGCCTTTATCCTGCAACAGGTGTTGGAAGAACAGGATGCGTGGCGCTACCTCGACAGTCGTCCGGAGACCCTGACGGCCCAGGCACACCGTCCGGCGTATGGCACGGATGGGGATTATTTCTCGAAACCGTCGCCGGAAGATGTGTTCGAGAAAGTCTATTCGATTATGGAAGAGAGTTTCCCCGGACGTTTTCCTTCCCTCTACTAAGAGCGGGAAATCAAAAAGAAACGCCAAAAAGCACCTAACAAAATGTTATAAGCCGGATCCTGTAAAAAGGGACCCGGCTTTTGTGGTTATTTTAGGGGCACCCAAAACCTGACAGCCATGTGGAAAAACGGACTTTTGTGCCTCTTTATCTGCCTGCTCGTTTCGTGTAAGGCGCGCCATGCGGCACCACGTAGCGTGGTAAAACCCCTTTCTGAAGTCGATGCGTCGCAGAAGAACCGGGCGTATGACGTGGGCCTACGGGTGCTGTCGGCCTGCAACAGTTCGCGGTTCCAGCCGTTCCGTTCGGACGAGGCGACCGACCAGCTCCGCCAAAACCTCACCGCCGAGCGCCTGACCCGCACCTGCCAGAAATATCGGGCAAAATATGGTACCTTTAAGGGCTTGCGATTGGTCGAGGTGATCGAATACCCGAAGACGGGCCTGCTGGTCTACCGGTATAAGGCCTCGTACCAAAAGAACCAAACGATAAAAGAACTACGCGTGACGATGGACGGTACGCGCGCCACCGCCCTCGAAACCCGCAACTGGACAGACGACTTTACACCCTGATATGACGCGACTTTACCTAACCTTCCTCCTCACCTGCTTTTTGGGCAGCCATGCACAAGAAGTCGTAACGTTTAAAGACAAAAGCCTTCCGGCGACACCTGAATGGAGTTTCATCTGTGAAACCTATGTGTTGGGTGGCCAATGCGATGTGCGTGTCGCGCGCACGGAAACCGGCGGGTTGCTCCGGCTTTCGCTTCCGGTAGCGACGTCGGACCATTACATCGGTGGCACCGTGTATATTTATCTCACCGACAACACCGTCATTACCTGTACCGACAAAGGTTTGCGGGAGGTCGGCGACAAACGGGCGGTCTCTTGGTATGTGTTTACCGCTAAGGAAATGGAACGCCTTAAAAAGGCCGATATCCAGTTTCTTCGGTTTGTCATCCGCGGAAGCCAGCGGCCGTTTACGGGCCAAACCGGTTTCTTTACGGCCGAAAACCGGAAGTCGTATTTCGGGACCTTTGGTGACAAAGCCCCGAATCGATTTGCTACGGGTGAGGCTGTAAAAACCCTATATTCGACTCCATGAACGAAAACGAACTCCTGATTCACCGTTTTTACGACGCTTTCGCGAAAGGCGATGCCGAGACGATGGCGCAATGCTACCACGCAGAGGCCCGTTTTTCGGATCCGGCGTTCGGTACGCTCGAAGCCGACGAAGTGCGGGATATGTGGCGGATGCTGTTGGCCAATGCGAAAGGACGCCTCATTATTACGTACAAAAAGGTGGAGGCGACCGACACCGACGGTTCCGCCCACTGGACGGCGCGGTACCATTTCAGCCGCACAGGCCGGGACGTGACGAACCACA
>DATGXZ010000223.1:0-7905 GCA_035298445.1 Flavobacterium sp. | reverse complement strand
AAGCTCCGCATTGCGGGGCTTTTTTTTTGGCTTTACCCAGGGAAAAGAAGAGAGGTGTTTGAAAAGTCGAGCGTCTCGGCAAGTGGCGCCGTCTTGCGTACTTCGTCGCAGGCTTTTTGTAAAAGCAACTCAGTAGTGAACTTACGGCTTGTAGCCAGGACCTCGCCGTTGAGCAGAATGCGGAACAGGAACTTCCCGCCAGCGGCTTTGGCTGTTTCAAATTGGGTTTGCTCTAACTGCTGCGCCAGCCGGGCGATGCCCGCTTCGCATGCCTCTTTTGATTCGTATCCGAGGCTACTCAGGATCACTTTCCCTTTCCGCGACGTAAATTCGAATTTGTAGTCTCCGTTCAGTTTGGTGCTAATGACAAACGCGCCCATATCAGAAATAAAAAAAGCCCCAGTAATTGGGGCTTGTGCTGTACTCAAGGTGGGACTTGAACCCACACGGACATTGCTGTCCACTGGATTTTAAGTCCAGCGTGTCTACCGATTCCACCACTCGAGCAAATAGGTAGAATTTGAGCGAAAAACGGGATTCGAACCCGCGACCTCCACCTTGGCAAGGTGGCGCTCTACCAACTGAGCTATTTTCGCATGATGTAAAGGAACGTGCAATCCTGTGATTGCGGAGGCAAATTTAATACTAAAATCGGATAGTGCAAGGTTTTTTGCTAAAAAATGCACGATTGATTTGTAAGTCATTCTCGCTCAAACCAAAGCAAACACAAGGCTTCGGTTGTTTCTTATTTCTTCACCAGCATCCGACGAATCTCATTCAGTTTCATCAACGCTTCAACCGGCGTTAGGGTATTGATATCAAGATTCACAATCTCATCACGAATCTCCTCCAACAGCGGATCGTCAAGGTTAAAGAAGCTCAATTGCATTTCTTCCTTTTCACTCCGGATGCCGTTTAACGCATCCCCTGAATGGTTCTTCTCGAGTTTCTTGAGGAGTTTCTGCGCCTTTGCCACCACCGTTTGCGGCATTCCGGCCATACGCGCCACGTGGATACCAAAACTGTGGGCGCTGCCGCCTTCGACCAGTTTCCGCAAGAACAATACATTGTCTTTTAGTTCTTTTACCGATACGTTGAAGTTGCGGATCCGCGGCAAAATATCCGTCATCTCATTCAATTCGTGGTAATGCGTTGCAAACAGCGTTTTCGGCCGTCCGGGGTGCTCGTGCAGGTATTCGGCAATCGCCCACGCGATCGAAATGCCATCGTAGGTGCTGGTACCCCGTCCGATTTCATCGAGCAACACCAGACTGCGGTCCGAGAGGTTGTTGAGTATCGACGCCGTTTCGTTCATCTCGACCATAAACGTCGATTCGCCCATCGAGATGTTATCGGAGGCACCTACGCGCGTGAAAATTTTATCCACCAGGCCCATACGAACCTCGTCTGCCGGAACGAAGCATCCCATCTGGGCCAACAGCACAATGAGTGCGGTCTGCCGCAGGATGGCGGATTTACCCGACATGTTCGGTCCGGTAATCATGATGATCTGCTGCGCCTCGCGGTCAAGAAACACATCGTTACTGATGTACGAGGTGCCTACCGGAAGTTGTTTTTCGATCACCGGGTGCCGGCCTCCTTTGATTTCGAGTTCGAACGAATCGTCTATCAACGGCTCGGTATAGTGCTGGTCAAGGGCCAACTGGGCAAACGACGCCAGACAGTCGAGTTGCGCGATGAGGTGGGCGTTGAGTTGCACGGGTTTGATGTACGTAGCAATCCAATGCACTAATTGCTCGAACAGCTCGGTTTCGAGTTTGTGGATTTTTTCCTCCGCCCCGAGTATCTTCGTTTCATATTCCTTCAGTTCCTCGGTGATGTATCGCTCGGCATTTACGAGTGTTTGCTTGCGGATCCATTCAGTCGGGACTTTATCTTTATGCGTATTTCGGACTTCAATGTAGTAACCGAACACGTTATTGAATGAAATCTTAAGCGAGGCGATGCCCGTGCGTTCTGCTTCCCGGCTTTCGATCCGTTCGAGCACCTCCTTGCCGGATGTGGAAATCGAGCGGAGTTCGTCAAGGTCCGGATGTACGCCCGCCGCGATCGCATTTCCCTTTGCAATGGCTACGGGCGCATCCGGATGCAGGGTAGCGCGGATCTTCTCCCGCAGCAATTCGCATCCGTGTAAATTGTCGCCCATAAAACGAAGCGCCTCATTCCCGCTTTTCAGGGCCATTTCCTTGATAGGGAGGATGGCGTCGAGTGAATCACAGAGATAAACCACTTCCCTTGGACTCACTTTCCCGGTTGCCAGTTTCGAGATCAGCCGCTCCAGATCCGAAATGAGCCGGATCTGTTGTTGCAACGCCCGCAGCGTGTCGGGTTGTTCCTTGAAATACCGCACGACGGCGTGGCGTTCGCGGATTTTCACGATGTCTTTCAATGGAAGAGCCAGCCACCGTTTCAGCAGGCGTCCGCCCATAGGCGACAGCGTCCGGTCAATGACGTCGAGCAGGGTGACGGCATTCGGGTTGGTGCTGCCATACAGCTCGAGGTTGCGGATGGTGAATCGGTCCATCCACACATAGGCATCCTCAGCGATGCGCTGTAAAGAGGAAATATGTTGCAGACGATCATGGCGCGTCTCCGATAAATAATACAGGATAGCACCCGAGGCAACGATACCGTCGGAAAGGTCATCCACACCAAAACCCTTGAGGGAGTTTGTTTTGAAATGCCGGGTAAGGGTCTCTACCGCGTAGTCGTCTTTGTAAACCCAATCTTCGAGGAAGAACAAGTGGTGGTCGTCGCCGAACGCCTCGCGAAACGCTGTTTTACATTGTTTAGGGACTAGGATTTCGCTCGGACTGAAATTCCGGAGGAGCTTGTCGATGTAATCCGGCGTACCCTGCGCCGTGAGGAATTCGCCGGTGGTGACATCCAGGAAAGCGACACCGAGTTGTTTCTTTCCAAAACTCACCGACGCCAGGAAGTTGTTCGATTTCGACTGCAATACCTCGTCATTGAACGCCACGCCTGGTGTGACCAATTCCGTAACGCCGCGCTTGACGATCGTTTTGGTCATTTTGGGATCCTCCAACTGATCGCAGATCGCGACGCGGAGCCCGGCTTTTACCAATTTGGGGAGATAGGTGTTCAGGGAATGATGCGGGAAGCCCGCCAATGCCGTCTCACTTTCGCTTCCGTTCCCCCTTTTTGTCAGGATGATGCCCAGGATGCGCGAGGCCCGGATGGCGTCTTCTCCAAAGGTTTCGTAAAAATCGCCCACGCGAAACAAGAGGCAGGCATCGGGGTACTTAGCCTTGATCTCGTTATACTGCTTCATCAAGGGCGTTTCTTTCGCGGCTTTTTCCTTTGCTGACAAATCGTTGGTTTTTTGGATGACGGTACGGGAACCGCGAATTTAAGTAATTTACAGTGTATGTATTAGCGCCAAAATTTAAAATTTATTTATGAAAAAAACCCCGCAGCCATTGGCAAATATTGCTACATTTGCTCAAACCAATTTATTATTCACCACATGAAAAAGAATATTTTTCTTTTATCCGTTTTGTCGGTTTTTGCCCTGACTACCGCTTCTGCGCAGGAGTCCAGCAAGAAAACCGTTACGAAAAAACAAGCCAATACAACGGTAGAGGCGCCTAAACCGGCGGTTACAGGTCCTGGCATCGTTTTCGAAAACGAAACCATTGACTACGGAACAATCGAGTTCAAGGCCGATGGTAAGCGTGAGTTCGTTTTCACCAACAACGGAACTGAGCCGCTGATCATCAAAAATGCACAAGGCTCTTGCGGTTGTACTGTTCCAACGTGGCCAAAAGACCCAATCGCTCCAGGCGCGAAAGGTGTAATCGGTGTGAAATATGCTACAGAAAGAGTAGGATCGTTCACCAAAACCGTTACTCTTACGACCAATGCTTCTGAAACTCCAAAAGTGTTGACAATAAAAGGAACCGTAAAGCCTGATCCAAACGCAGCGCAACCAGCTCCGGCTGCTGCACCTGCCACAAAAAGCTAATACGTCTATCAACGTGTGAAATGAAAGCTTCCGAAAGGAGGCTTTTTTTGTAAACGATGCGAAAACTCGAAAACGACGAACTCGGCCGAAAATCGCCGGAAGAATTCCGCCATGCGGGAAAAACGCCGCTCATACTGGTGCTCGACGATGTGCGAAGCGCCCTGAATGTAGGCTCTGTTTTTCGGACGGGCGATGCTTTTCTCGTTGAGAAAATCATCCTCTGCGGAATTACGGCGACGCCACCCAATAAGGAAATCAACAAAACGGCCCTCGGCGCGACCGAAACCGTAGCGTGGGAGTATCGGGAGAACATTCTGGAAACCCTCGCGGAACTGCAGGCGGCCGGTGTCAAAACCTACGCCGTTGAGCAGGCAGACGGTGCTACGATGCTCAATGCCTTTCACCCTGAACCCGAAGCGACCTATGCATTGGTGTTCGGCAATGAGGTGTTTGGGGTATCACAAGAAGCGGTCGATGCCTGCGGTCAATGTCTCGAAATCCCACAGTCGGGCACTAAACACTCGTTAAATATCGCCGTAAGTGTGGGGGTGGTAGTATGGGATATTTGTTCTAAATGGAAAGTCGGTATATGAGAAAAATTACAGGGTGGGGCCTATTGCTCCTGGCGTATGGGTTCCTTCAGGCGCAGAACGTCGCGCCGGTGTTACAAGCTACGGGCAATCAGGAATATTGTCCGGGCAGCGCCTTGCCCATTGTAACGAGCATGACGATTACCGACCCCGATGATACCGTCACGGATGCGATTTACATCCAGATTTCGCAGGGGTATGTTCAGGGGCAGGACGTGCTGTCGCTTACCGGAACCCATCCGGGTATAGTGCCCTCATGGGATGCGTTGGAAGGGAAACTTACACTAAAAAATCCAGCGGGTACGCCGGTTGCGTATACCGACTTTATCGCAGCGATTGAAGATGTAGTCTTTACCAACTCTGCGGCTAATGTCTCAGGAACCCGTGTGTTTTCCATTACCGTCGGACAGGCGAATTATCTTCCTTCTACCCAACATTACTATCAATACGTACCGAACTTAGGCATTACTTGGTCATCTGCGCTCACGGCCGCGGGGGCGAGCACCTATTACGGCCTGCAGGGCTATCTGGCGACCATTCTTTCCGCCGATGAAGCCCAACTCTGCGGCGAGCAATCCGCGGGTGCCGGCTGGATTGGTGGAAGCGATTCAGCTCAGGAAGGCCTCTGGAAGTGGATGACGGGTCCGGAAGCCGGAACTGTTTTCTGGGACAATGGCCCGGCTACGGGTTTCTTCTTTTGGAACAACGGCGAACCCAACAATCTCGGTGACGAGGATTATGCACACGTTACGGCACCTGGGGTGGGTGTACCCGGCTCATGGAACGACCTTTCCAACACAGGCGATGTCAGTGGCAATTACCAACCGAAAGGGTATATTGTTGAGTATGGTGGAATGCCGGGTGATCCGATATTACAGATATCCACCACAACAAGCCTCTATGTGCCCTCGATTTCCGACACTACGGGCGCTACCGTCTGCGGCTCGGGAAGTGCTGTATTACAAGCGGAAACAGACGATGGTTCAATCGGATGGTTTGCATCACCGACCGGTGGTGTACGATTAGGAACGGGCCCACAATTTACAACACCTGTGGTTTCGGCTACCACCCAGTTTTATGCCGATCCATTCAACGGAACCTGTCCGGGCGCTACACGCACGCCGGTTACCCTTACGGTTCTGCAAGTGCCGCAGGTGACGGTGTCGGATCCAGGCCGCTCCTGTGGTGATCCGGTGCAACTCGAAGCCAGCAGCAATGTCGGTTTCATTCGTTGGTACGATGCGCCGACCGGTGGCACCCTAGTGGGCAACGGGCCGTTTTTCACTACACCCGCCCTCACCGAAACGACGACCTATTACCTTGAGGCCGACAACGATGGCTGTATCTCACCCACAAGGGTTTCCGTCACCCTGCCGGTGTACCAAAAACCGGTAGTAGCCGATGACACCTTTACGATTTGTCCTGGCGATACACTCGTGCTCGATGCGGGCGTGTCGAATGTAAGCTACCAGTGGTCACCCACGAACGAAACCACGCGTACGATTAACGTCACCGAGGGAGGCGTATATTCCGTCACGGTCACTACGCCACAGCCTGAAGGTTGCAGCGCCGTGGCAACGTTTACGGTGACCGAGTTTGTGCGGCCGGTGATTTCGGAAATTATCCTGGATGGTCTTACCGCGACAGTGGTGATGGCGCAACCCGGCGACTTTGAATATTCGTTGGATGGCACGACGTATTCCGATTCGCCCGTACTGCAGTTACCGGAATCCGGATTGTACACGGCCTATGTGCGGGAGAAAAACGAATGTGGAGATGATAAGAAGGAATTCGTCGTAGGGATGATCCCGCCGTATTTCACTCCAAATGGCGACGGGCGAAACGATTATTGGTCTATTCGGGGTGGACTCAAATACCCAGGATTCCAGTTATCGGTTTTTGATCGCTACGGGAAGCTGATAACGACGCTCTCAGGCGCGAACCGCAACTGGGACGGAACGTATAACGGAAGACCTGCACCCGCGGGAGACTACTGGTTCGTTCTTAAACTCGATCCCACCACCGCCGACATCCGCGGACATTTCAGCTTGTTGCGCTAAGTACTTTTTTCCGGATTTCGTCGAGGATGAAAAGATAGTCCTTCTGGTTTTTGACAAAATCGAGTTTTGAAACATCGATGACGAGGATGTTCATGCCTTGCTGCGACTTAATAAAATCAAGGTAGCCTTTGTTGATCTTTTCGAGGTATTCGGCCGGAATTTCCTGCTCATACGCACGGCCTCTTTTCCGGATGTTGGCCAGCAACCGTTCGGTGTCCTGGTATAAGTATACGTAAAGATCGGGTCGCGGCATTTCCCTGTAAATGATATCGAACAATTTTCGGTAAAGACGGTACTCGTCCTCTGCCAGCGTCACCTTGGCGAAAATCAGCGATTTGAAGACATGGTAATCCGACACGATGAAGTCGCGGAAGAGGTCGAACTGCGCAATGTCATCCGATAACTGTTGGTAGCGATCGGCCAGAAACGACATTTCCAAAGGGAAGGCATACCGCGGTTGGTCTTTATAAAACTTTGGCAGGAAGGGGTTGTCGGCGAATCGCTCCAGTACGGTTTTGGCATTGAAATCCTCGGCGATGCGGGTGGTAAGGGTGGTTTTTCCGGCCCCGATGTTCCCTTCAATCGCGATATAACTGAAGTTGCCGAATGGGAATCCGTTTCCGGGTAACTGTAACGTACCGACACGGCGACAATTGGATTCCGGAAGTGCTTTGATGAGGTCGTCAACCGTTGCCCCTGAAACAGGATGCACGAAATCCGGCAGGATGTCTCGTAGTGGGAACAACACAAAATCACGGGTAGCCATCCGCGGATGCGGAACCGAGAGGTGTGGGGTGTCCATCACTTCATCATCCCAGGTGAGGATGTCAATATCGATGGGTCGTGATGAGTAGGTGCCCGTTCGGATGCGTCCTGCTTTCTTTTCAATCCCCAACACACCTTTCAGCACGGTGGAAGGTTTCCTGAGGGTATGGACCAGGATGGCGACATTTAAGAAGTCTCCGCCTTCGAAGCCCCATGCTGGCGACTCGTATACGCCTGAAACCCGAATGACGGTCCCGATCTCGGCATGAATCCGGGCGATGGCGGAATCAAGCGACGCAAGCCGGTCGCCTTCATTGCTGCCCAGCGACAGGATGACGCGGTGTTGCAGGTTCATGGGGCGCAAAGTAATCAAATTCGGGCGTATAATAAAGCTATATTTGCAGTTCCGGGCGCTCGGTTGTAACGCTGCCTGTGAAAGACTTATCGTAAAACTAAACGTACTATGAAGTTTAGTTGAAATAGT
>DATGXZ010000222.1:0-13585 GCA_035298445.1 Flavobacterium sp. | reverse complement strand
AACTACCGGGTGAGTTCCGGCGAACCCATTATGAGTTGGCCCGGCGGCGGCCATTTCGAAGCCATTTACGACAATATGTTGTGTCCGGCCAATGAAAAGGTTTACGCTTTCGCGGATGCTGTATTGGGCGAGATCGCCGCGTTGTTCCCGTATCCGTACCTTCATGTCGGAGGCGACGAATGTGCGACCAACTTCTGGGCCAAGAATCCGCAGGTGCAGGAACTGATGCAACGGGAAGGTATCACCGAAGTAGCAAAAGTGCAGGCCTATTTCGAAAAACGCATCGAACAGATCGTCGCCTCCAAAGGCAAACGCATGATCGGTTGGGATGAAATCTACGAAACGGGTGTATCACCCTCGACAGCCATCATGAATTGGCGCAAACCGGCCTTCGGGGCAGCGGCTGCCGCCGACGGACATGAGGTGGTGTTATGCCCCACGGGGTATTCCTACCTCGATTATATGCAGGCCGATGTGTCGGTCGAACCGCGCGTCTACGCCGGCCTACGACTGAAAAAGACCTATGCCTTCGAACCCATCGCCGACGGCATCAAAGAAGGACAGGTGAAAGGCATCCAGGCCAACCTCTGGACCGAGCAGGTGTTTCGGTTCCGGCAGGCCCAATACATGACCTGGCCCCGGGCGTTTGCCGTGAGCGAAACCGCCTGGTCACAGCCGAAAAGCAAAAACTGGAAGCGGTTTGTCGACAAGGTCGAACAACAGTTCCGCAGGCTCGATGCCGCGAATGTGCGATACGCTCCCTCACTATACGACCCCGACTTCCGGGTCACGACCGACGACAAAGGACGTATGCTCCTTTCGCTGATTCCCGAACTCGACGAACTCGAACTGTATTATTCCTTCGACAATTCCGAACCCGATAACTTCTATCCTAAGTATACAGGTCCGGTCCTCGTACCCATCGACGCTACCCAGGTCAAGGTGCGCGCCTATCGGGACGGCAAACCCATCGGGCGTATGAACGTTATGCCGGTGGAGGTTTTGCGGAAGCGGGTGAAGGTGAAGTAAGAAGTAGGCAGTAGGCAGTAGGCAGTGGGCAGTAGGCAGTAGTCAGTAGACAGTAGGCAGTGGCCGTTGACAGTAGGTAGTGGGCAGTGAACAGTAGGCAGTAGGCGGAAGTCTCTTGCTCGGTTCCTTATGTTTATTTTGGCGGCAGGGTGGCGCTTAGACCTCAAAGGTTTTTAAAACCTTTGAGGTCTAAAGGTCTTCGTTTCACGGGAAAGTGGGATACGGGAAAACCGTAAAAGAATCCAACTTTTATGAAAATACCTCTGCTAATACCTCAAGCGATTTGGGTTTCCGGAAGCCTTCTATGTGTGCCGAATAATACTGAACAAACAACTTCAGCAGTTCGCGCCGTTGGGCCGATGTGAAGGCTTTTTCAGCGTCTCCGAACCGAAGGCCCGCGAGGGTTCGCATACTGGCCGACACCTCTTCTCCGGTAGTCTCCACCCCGGGCGCGTCCTGGAAACGACCGTTGCGCAGGTCAAAAAAACGTCCCGCCGAAGCCAGATCCGGATAGAACCCCAGATGCTTGGTCATTTCCAACAGCAAGATCAGATGGAAATTGGCAACCTCTGAATGACTGTCAAGCCACTGCAGCGCGGCTTCCAGCAAGGCATACAAAGACGGGTTCGGCGCCCCGTCGTGCAGCGAGTGGTGAAGCATCTCCGACAGAAACAACGCAATCGTCCCTTTCATGACATCTCCGTGAAGCGTGGTGTAAGGATAGGCAATCCGGATTTCCCGTATCGATTCTAAAGTGCCTTTCTTTTTGTGAACGGCCTCCAGTTCCAAAAGGGTGAGGGGAAGGAAGAAGGCCGCTTTTGGTGCTCCTTTCCGGGTGGAGTAGGCATTTGGAACGAAATAGGAAACGCGTCCATCGACCTGCGTAAAACAGGTAACTACCAGTCCTTTTTCCTGATACCGGACGGCAGCCGTCACGATGGCCGGCGTCTTGACGGTCATCGCACGATCATGAGTTTCTTGACGGCGGTTTCGGCCCCGTCTTCGGTCGCCACAAACACCATATACACACCCGAGGCGACTCGGTATTTCCCGAAGGCGGTCGTGTCCCATTCCAGCGTTCCGCCTTCTGCGATAGCCTCAAACACCAGGCTTCCCGTGATGTCGGCGATCTTCACGTTGGCTTTGTCGGTAAGTCCGGTGATCTTCACGGTGCCTGCATAGCCCGGGCGCACCGGGTTTGGAAACACTTTCACTTCTTTTAGGTCATCGCTGGGCGCGATTGCACTTCCTTTATACGAAACCATCCCGGAAACGGTCGCAAAAAATACCTCTCCGGTCGTTTGGTTGATATCGATGTCATTGACGTTGTTGCTCGGAAGCGGCGAGTTCGAACTGGTAAAATGATGGATGGTTTCCTGCCCGTCAGGCGACACAAGGAACACACCTGCGCCCGTTGTGGCGATCCACTTATTGTTGGCGCCATCTACTACTATGTCGCTTACAAACTGCTCGTACATCAGTTCCTGCGCCAGGCCATTTTCCAGTATGATAATAGAGTTGGTCGTCAGCTGGGTGTCTTCCTCCCCCAGAAAACGGTCGACGCTTGAAAGCACGCGAAGGCCTTTCCTTGTGCCAATCCACAACTGGTTGCGGTTGTCAACGGCCACACACTGCACGGATTGTGAAGGCAGGTTTCCTGCATCGGCACCCTCATCGATGCGGCGGAAAGGCGTGGCGCGGTTCTCGTTGTATCCAATCAGGCCGTCCTCAAGCGAACAAATCCACTTGGTGTTGTTTTTATCGACGATAAGACGCGAGAAACGGGCCCCGAACGTGTCATCTACTACACCTTCGACGCTGGCTTCACCCCATCCACCGCCGGATCTCAGCACTTTCACGGCATCATCGATCAGGCCATTCGTCATCCAAAGATTGCCCTGGCTATCGAACGCACTTTGTTCGATCCGCACACTTTTGTAGTCGGGCGCACCGGGAATTACCAATGATTCCAGCCCGCTGTTGGTATAGGTAAAATGGTCGGCCAGCACGTCATTTTCGAACCGGAGCAAGCCATCGAAATGCGAACTGAAGAACACCTCGGTTTCGTCTGACGGATTTACGGTGACCCGCACCAGGTCTCTCGCTCCGTCCATCTGGCTGTAGGGGATGTTCAGCCATCCCGCATCGGCCGAATACTTGCTCACACCATATTCACGTAAATACGGAGTTTGAAACTGATCATATTCCCCAAAAACCGTCCATAATGTACCGGAAGGTGCGACCGTAAACGCAAAAATGTTATTGCGCTGCGGGCCGTCCGGACTGATAAATTCATAGTCCGAAGGAGCGTCGGCGTTCAGTAACAAAACGCCATCTTCTTTTGTTCCGATGTACAGTTTACCGCCCACTATTGTCGCGCAGGTAAAGGCCACGGCTTCCTCTGTGACGGACGTAGCCATGAAGTGCGCCTGTTGCACAAACGAAAGATCGTAGGTATACACATGGTTGGCGTTGACAAGCAGCAAGCGGTCGTCAACGGCGCGGAGGTCACTGATGGGAGGGGAGAAGGAAGGGCCGAAGGACGTAAACGAAACACCCGACGTCGACCGGCGGACCTGGCCGTCTGATGTGGCGGTAAATACCGAATCGCCGAAGGCTTCCACCGCCAGGAAGACGCCGCTGGCAATAGGTTGCCATTGTGTGGCATCGATGAGGTCCGGATTGGCAAGGGCACCGCGTTTCAAACCTTCCGACACGGTAGCCGCGTAAATATAGCCATCGAAGAACGTTGTTTGGGTCACGACGATTTCCGGCGAGCCCGTTCCAATGAAGTAGGTATCCCCGAATTCCAGCGTCGCCAGGTCATACGTGACGATTCCGAAGTCGCAGGAAATATACACCACCCCCTCGTGCTCCATGAAATGGTTGATTTTCTTGATGGTCGGATTCAGTTGTTTGTTGAGGATATCGACCACCTTGGTGATGCTGCCATCAGGCAGGATGACGACCATGAGGCCGCTTTTATAGCCCACCAGGGTGGTATTGAAAGCGACACTTCGATACGCAGCAGAAATCTGTTCGCTCGGAAGTCCGTCGATGGTGTTGATGGTCCGGATTTCGCCCGTCGTGGCGTTGCTCGAAAACAATGCGTTCTCGGAAGCGGCATAACAAAGGGTCGCCGACTGTGCCAAATCGCGTACTTCCCGATAGGAAAAGTAGCCTTTCCAAAGAGCGGTATTCTGCGCGGATAGCGACAGGGTAATCAAAAAACAGGCAAAAAGGAAGGATTTTCGCATCCGGGATAACTGTTTGGCAAATATACTAAACGCGGGGATGCGGGTTTTCATATATAAAGGGAAGTTTGGTGTCTGGTAGGAATGCCTGTAAGGAAGTAGCTGCAGATAAATCCATGCCTTTCCAATCCACCCAAATAAAAATGCCTCCCCGAAGGAAGGCATTCTCGCAATTTATGATTTGGTTTATTGGTTCCTTACACAACACCTTGCGCGAGCATCGCCTCGGCTACTTTTACGAAACCGGCGATGTTGGCACCTTTCACATAGTCAATATAGCCGTTTCCGTCAGCACCAAACTTCACGCACGATGCATGGATATCGAGCATGATACGCTTGAGGCGCTCGTCGACTTCCTCGCGTGTCCAGCTCAGACGAAGTGAGTTTTGTGACATTTCGAGTCCGGATGTGGCGACACCGCCTGCGTTCGACGCCTTGCCCGGTGCAAACAGGATCTTAGCGTTGGCGAATACGGTGATGGCTTCCGGAGTGGAAGGCATGTTGGCACCTTCTGCCACACAGATACAACCGTTGGCCACGAGCGCTTTGGCTTCGTCTTCGTTCAGTTCGTTCTGTGTCGCACATGGAAGGGCCACGTCGCACTTCACTTCCCACGGACGTTTGCCGTCTACATATTGGGCATTCGGATATTTTTTCACGTAGTCGCTGATACGACCGCGAAGTTCATTTTTGATATACATCACATGCGCCAGTTTGTCGGCATCGATGCCATCAGCGTCGTAGATGTAACCGGAAGAGTCTGACATCGTCACTACTTTTCCACCCAGTTGGGTCGCTTTCTCAGCGGCATATTGGGCCACGTTGCCAGAGCCGGATACGGCTACGATCTTGCCTTCGAAAGATTGTCCTTTGGTGCCCAGCATACTCTCTGCGAAATACACACAGCCATAACCGGTTGCTTCCGGACGGATAAGCGATCCGCCAAAACTGATGCCTTTTCCGGTCAATACGCCTGTAAACTCGTTGCGAAGGCGTTTGTATTGTCCATACATATAGCCGACTTCACGTCCGCCTACGCCAATATCACCTGCCGGAACGTCGGTGTCAGCACCGATGTGTTTGGCCAGTTCGGTCATGAAGGCCTGGCAGAAACGCATCACTTCATTATCGGATTTTCCTTTCGGATCGAAGTCAGATCCACCTTTACCACCACCCATTGGCAATGTCGTAAGGCTGTTCTTGAACGTCTGCTCGAAAGCAAGGAATTTGAGGATGGAGAGGTTGACCGAGGGATGGAAGCGAAGACCGCCTTTATAAGGTCCGATCGCCGAGTTCATCTGGATGCGGTAGCCACGGTTCACCTGTATGTTGCCTGCGTCGTCGGTCCAGACAACACGGAACGTAATGATACGCTCAGCTTCGACCATGCGCTCCAACAGCATTTTGCCCTGATAGCGCGGGTTTTGTTCAATAAAAGGGATTACGGTCTCGGCCACTTCGTGTACGGCCTGAAGGAATTCGGGTTCGTTAGGATTCCGTTTCGCAACCGCGTCGACGAAAGCCTGTATCGATTGAGACATGTTAAGTTATTTAGTAAAACGCCTTTAAGAAAACGTTTTCGTTTGCGGGTACAAATATAAAGGAAAGCGCGTTTCCGCCGCTACGCCAACCTAAATCCGTCTGCAAAAATGCATTTTTTTCAGGAGTGGATCGTCGTTTGTTTCGAAATTGTGCATCTTTTGTCACTTTATCTACCGAATACGGACAAAGACGTGCCGAATACGTATTTTTGTTTCGGTTCTATAGGATGTTTCATATATTTGCCCATCCCTAACTCCCGTAAACCCTATGTTTAAGAGGGCTTTATACCCAATCGTTGCCTTTTTTGCAGGATGTTGCATCCTTCACGCGCAACTTCCGTTTTCCCACGAAATCGGCATCATATCAGGACCCGTTGCCTTCCAGTCGGATTATGGTGAGCGGAACGACCTCAGTACCAACGCAGGAAACACCGGTTTTGGCATTGGGATTGTCCACTATATGAACTTCTCGTATTTAGCGGAATGTAACTGTTATGCGCCGCATACCTACGTCAATGACCACTTCAAGTGGCGTACGGAGCTTTCGTGGAACAAAACCGATTTACAGCACTTCGGGCGATGGGTCGACAAAGATCCCACATCACCAGACGTACAAAAGTTGCGTGCTATGAGGGGACGCGCCACGGTGTTTGACATTGGTGGACAGCTCGAGTATTTCCCGCTCAGCATCCGCGACTATCAGGTGTCAATCGGAGCGCTTGCGCCTTATGTGAGTTTCGGGATCCACTACAGCTATTTTACGCCTGACACCTGGTCGGAACTGGGGCCGCTCGGCATACCGCAAACAACCATCCCCAAATACCTTGACCCCTCTGACGGCAAGCCCAATGGGTTTTCTACCGACGATGGAAATACGTGGTCCATCGTCTGGGGCGTAGGTGCACGCTACAAGGTGTCGCCTCTCGCAGACATGACGGTAGAACTACGCTGGCAATCGTACTTCTCGAACTGGGTGGATGGGTTGAACCCCGACCCAAATAAATACCCGGAGAACCGTGCCAATGACTGGAATGTCTGGTTCAATGTCGGGTATGTTTACTATCTCGACTTCGCTAACGGATACTAAAAAATAAAAAGAAACCCCGGTACATACCAGGGTTTTTAGTTTATCCAAATGCCTGTTCGAGGTCGGCAAGGAGGTCGTCTATGTGTTCGACGCCTACACTAAGCCGCACCAGGTCGTCGGTAATGCCATTTTCTTTTCGTTTGTCTTCAGGTATGGAGGCATGTGTCATAAGCGCCGGATGGTTTGCCAGTGACTCTACGCCGCCCAGCGACTCCGCAAGTGTAAATACTTTCAGTTTTTCAAGGAAGGTGGTAGCATCGGCTTTGGCGCCCGATACAAACGTAAACGATACCATCCCGCCAAATCCTGACATCTGTTTTTTGGCGATGGCATGGTACGGATGGCTCTCGAGTCCGGGGAAATAAACCGTTTTCACCTTCGGATGTTTCGACAGGTAATCCGCCACTTTTGCCCCGTTCTCACAATGCCGCTCCATGCGCAGGTGAAGGGTTTTGATACCCCGCAACACTAAGTACGAATCCATCGGCCCGAGAGTGGCGCCCGTCGCAAACTGCTGGAAATGCAACTGCTCGGCCAACGCCGCGTCTTTGATGATCAACGCACCGGCAATCACATCGGAGTGGCCACCCAGATACTTCGTAGCCGAGTGCATCACGATGTCGGCACCCAGGTCAAGCGGGCGCTGCAGGGCCGGCGTCGCAAAGGTATTGTCGACCGCAAACAGGATGTCGCGACCTTTCAATACGTCGGCAATCGCGCGTATATCGGCGACTTTCATCAACGGGTTGGTCGGCGTCTCTACCCAAACGAGTTTTGTGTTGGCATTGATTAGCGACGTAAAGGCCGCCATATCGTTCATGTCGACGAAATGGAATTTGATTCCTGAGTCTTTGTAAATCCGGGTAAACAGGCGATAGGTGCCGCCGTAAAGGTCATCCATCGCAATGACTTCGTCGCCGGCTTTAAGCGAGCGAAGCAGGCAATCAGTAGCGGCCAGTCCGGATGAAAAGGCCAGTCCCTTCGCACCATTCTCAATGCTCGCCAGGGCGTCTTCCAATGCTGTGCGTGTGGGGTTGGCCGCCCGGCTGTATTCGTAATCGCCTACGGGTTTTCCGGGTGTCACCTGCGCGTAAGTCGACGTCTGGAACACCGGAGGCATCACGGCTCCGGTCACCGGTTCGTGGTGTTGGCCACCGTGTATGGTTTTGGTCTCGAATTTCATGTAACTATAGTTTGTGGCTGTAAAATTACCTTAATTTCAGCCGGAACGCAAAAGCAAATGCGTAACTTCGGGTGTGACGAAACTCCTATGAAACGTATTTGTATCCCTATTGTATTTTGCCTGCTGTTGGTCGCCTGTGCGAAAGAAGAAGTACTGACGTTCCAGTCGGCTACCTATTCGAAGAAAAGTAACGTGCCGTGCACAAAGGAATGTCCGGAAGCGACGGTCACCCTTCCAATTGCCGCAGGCGTGCCGGTTGTGGCAGACAGCATCAACAAGAGAATATTCGACGTCATCCGGAACAATATCATCGTGTTCGGTGAGCAACCGTATGAAGCCACCGATTTCAACGAACTCTTAACCCGGTTCATGGCGTCGTACGACGAACTGCCGAAAGACGATCGGGAAGAGACAGGCTGGTCGGCAAAAGTGGAAGGGCGCGTGGCCTATGAAAGTGACAGCCTGCTAAACATCGAACTCCGCCATTATATATATGAAGGAGGCGCACACGGCTACAGTGGTCGTACCTCGTTGTTATTCAATCCTAAAACCGGGAAGGCCATTTCCCAGCGACAACTGTTCCGGAACAAAGCAGGCTTCAAGGCCTTCGCCGAAAAAAAGTTCCGGGAAACCTTCCACATCGCCGAAAAAGACTCGCTGAACAGCGCCGGATTCATGTTCGAGCATTCCAAATTCGTCCTGCCGCAAACCTATATCTATACCGACAAAGGCTTCCTTCTCTACTATAATGTCTACGAAATTGCCTCGTATGCCGAAGGACCGAAGGAAGTGCTGATTCCCTACGACGAAATGAAGCCGTACCTGTTGATCAGATAAACTTCCGAAGTAGGAGCATCATCCCCAAATGAATGCCCTCGTGATAGTTATTGAACAACAATGCATCGTCTATGTTTTGCAGGACGTGCCCCACTGTCGCAATCGGGAATTCTGTGAAGTGTACGAAACGCCCCTCGGCATAATCGCGCTCGGTCTGGTCAAGCGTGGCAAACAACAGCCGCTTCATCTCGCGGATCTCATCCTCGCCGATAAATCCTTCGGGCCGGGTGCCTTTCTTATATCGGTCGATCATCTCTTTTGATACCATCGGCGGAAGTCCGGATAACCCATACACCAACCCCTGCTGTGTTACGATAATATGACCGAGGTTCCAGGCCAGGTTATTGGAGAAGCCCGGTGGGACGTGGTTCAACTGTTCAATCGAATAGGCACTCACGAGTTGCAGGAGGGTGTTGCGCGAGCTGCGGTTGAGGGAAAGGGCATGTTTCATGGAACTAAAGGTAGGGATTTCCCACAAATGCATTTCCTTTGCACTATGGACAAAATGTACTTTCTCAGCACCTGCGACACCTGCCGGAAGATCATCGGACGATTGCCGGCGCAGGCCAAACTCGTTTTCCAGGACATCAAAAAAGAACCGATAACGGACGCACAACTCGACGAAATGCGACGGTTGTCGGGAAGTTATGAAGCCCTTTTCAGTCGGAAGGCGCAGTTGTATAAAGAGCGCGGAGTGAAAGACCAGGCGCTTTCCGAAGATGACTATCGCCGCCTGATACTCGAGCATTACACCTTCTTAAGTCGTCCGGTTTTCGTACTCGGCGACGCAATTTATATCGGCAATGCCGCCGCCACCATCGATGCAGTAGTAGCAGCGCTCTCGGGCGACCGTGGTTGAATCGTTTTTACTACATTTGCGGCAATCCTTTTCGTATGGTACAATCGATGACAGGCTTCGGCAAGGCCACTGTGCAGTTGCAGGCAAAAAAAATCACGGTCGAGATTAAGTCGCTCAACAGCAAGGGCCTCGACCTTAACATGCGCCTGCCACAGGCCTATCGCGAGATGGAGCTCGAATTGCGGAACATCGTGTCACAACGGTTAGAGCGCGGTAAGGTGGACTTCTGCATTTATGTGGAAAACACGATCGAACAGACGGCCTCGAAAATCAATGCCCCCATCGTAAAGGCCTATATCGAACAGATGCGTGAGGTCATCCCGGATGCCGATGCCACTGAATTGATGAAGATGGCCGTGCGTATGCCCGACGCCCTGAAAACCGACCGCGAGGAGGTCGACGAAACGGAATGGCAACAGATCCGCGTCGCGATCGAGGAGGCGCTTGATAATATCCAACAATTCCGTCGTGACGAGGGTGCCTCACTTGATAAAGAATTCCGCATTCGCATTGACAACATCCGGACGTTTATGGAAGCGGCCTACGAGATCGATCCCGACCGGATAGCCGCCATCAAGGAACGTCTCCACAACGCCGTGACCGAGTTGAAAGCGGAAATCGACCAGAACCGCTTCGAACAGGAACTCATCTATTACCTCGAAAAACTCGACATTACTGAAGAGAAGGTACGGCTGAGCAACCACCTCGACTATTTTCTCGAAACCCTCGACCTCGAGGAAGCCAACGGCCGCAAATTGGGTTTCATCGGGCAGGAAATGGGCCGCGAAATCAACACGATGGGATCCAAATCCAATCATTCGAAAATGCAGAAGCTCGTCGTTTTGATGAAAGATGAGCTCGAAAAAATAAAGGAACAGGTGCTCAACGTACTCTGATCCGTCCACAACACAACATGGAAGGAAAACTCATCGTCTTTTCGGCGCCGTCGGGCTCCGGCAAAACTACTATCGTACGGTACCTGCTCGGGCTCCCGGAACTCAACCTCGGCTTTTCGATATCGGCTACGTCGCGTGAACCGAGGGGCACAGAGGAGCACGGGAAAGACTATTACTTCATCTCGCTTTCGGAGTTCAAAGAACACATCCGCCATGGCGATTTCCTTGAATGGGAGGAAGTCTATCGCGATAATTTCTACGGAACCCTGCAAAGTGAAGTCGAACGGATATGGGCCGAAGGCAAACACGTCATCTTTGACATCGATGTGGCGGGTGGACTTCGGATCAAGCGAAAGTTTCCGGAGAAGACACTGGCCGTTTTTGTGAAACCACCCAGCATCGACGAGTTGAAGATACGCCTCAAAAAGCGCTCCACCGAGTCTGATGACAAGATCAACATGCGCATCGCCAAAGCATCGGTCGAATTGGCCACCGCGCCGCAATTTGACCAGGTCATCAAAAACTACGATCTTGATGTGGCCAAAGAAGAGGCACGCCAATTGGTGGCCGATTTCCTAAAGTCATAAGTGATGAAGATCGGGCTCTATTTCGGTACGTTCAATCCGATACACACCGGACACCTGATCATTGCCAACCACATGGCCGAGTTCACGGACCTGCAACAGGTATGGCTCGTCGTAACGCCCCACAACCCCCTCAAGCAGAAAGCGACCTTACTCGACGATTTCCTGCGACTCGACATGGTGCGTCTGGCCACGGAAGACTATCCCAAACTACGCCCGTCGGATGTCGAGTTTAAGTTGCCCCAGCCGAATTATACCGTCAACACGCTGGTACATCTGGGCGAGAAGTTTCCGGAGCATGAATTTGCGTTGATTATGGGGGAAGACAACATCCGCTCGCTGGCGAAGTGGAAGAATTATGAGTACATCCTCCAGTACCATGACATCTACGTCTATCCGCGCGTATCGTCTGAAACCGATGCCATAGCCTTTGCCAACCATCCCCGCGTGCGGATCATAGACGCGCCAGTGGTGGAAATCTCGTCGACCTTTATCCGAAACGGACTGAAGGAAGGCAAAAACATTCGACCCTTGCTGCCGGAGAAAGTGTGGCAGTATATCGACAAGGATTTACTTTATCGGAGTTGAGCGCGACGTTTGATCCAGACGCGTCCGTTTACTAAAAAAGCGCTCCGATGGTATCGAAGCGCCTTTCCAAAACACCAAAAACAAATTTAATCGACTATGCCTGATGAGGGGCATTTGCACTATGATAACGCAGTCGGTGCAACCGCATTGCCGGGCCGAATGCCAAAACTTCGTTAAAATTATAAATAAGGAAAAGTGGCAATGGTGCGAAATATCCGGTCTGGGGGCGAAAAATCCCTATTTTTGGGAGTTGAAAACGAAAAGGCTTCATGGGTAATACTCCGAAATTCGCCGTAATCGGTGGCGGTAGCTGGGCCACGGCCATCGCGAAAATGCTCTGCGTCAACCAGGACGAAATTGCCTGGTATATGCGCAATGTCGACGCGATCGCCCACCTGAAAGAAAACCGTCACAATCCGAACTACCTGAGTTCTGTTGAATTCGACACCAAAAAACTGCATTTGACGGCCGATATCAACGAAGCGGTGGCCTACGCCGATTATGTGATCTTTGCCATTCCGTCGGCTTTCTTAAGTGCCGAATTGGCGCGCCTGACCGTGTCACTCGAAGACAAGGTCGTGTTCTCCGCCATCAAGGGCATCGTGCCCGAGACCAGCCTGATCGTCGGCGAGCATTTCCACAACACGTATGACATCCCGTATCAGAATATCGGCGTCATCACCGGGCCCTGCCATGCCGAAGAGGTCGCCCTCGAACGCCTGTCGTATCTGACGATTGCCTGTGGCGACGCATCAAAAGCGAAAGTCATGGCAAAAGCATTGGCCAGCCATTATATCAATACGAAGATTTCCGACGATATCGTAGGCACTGAATATGCGGCGATGCTGAAGAATATTTACGCCATTGCCGCCGGTATGGCGCACGGACTCGGCTACGGCGACAACTTCCAGTCGGTGTTGATGAGCAACGCCATCCGCGAGATGAAGAAGTTCATCCGGAAAGTGCACAAGATGAAACGGAACATCAACAACTCGGCTTATTTGGGCGATTTGCTCGTAACCGGTTATTCGGTGTTTTCCCGTAACCGGATGTTCGGCAACATGATCGGAAAGGGCTATACCGTGCAGAGCGCCATGATGGAAATGAGCATGGTGGCCGAAGGCTACTACGCCGTAAAAAGCGCCTGGAAACTCAACCAGAAATACAAAGCCAAAACGCCGATTATCGATGCGGTGTATGATGTTTTGTATGATGGAAAGGAAGCGCGGAAAGTATTTAAGAAACTGACGGAAAAACTCGATTAGCGGGCCTAAACGTGGCGGTTGTGATGCATATCCCTCCTTTCTTCCGCTGCCTCACGGTTGCATTCCTGCTCGGGATATCGGCCCCTGCCGTTGCTGCCAACCCCGCTCCACCACAGGCCGGTAAGGCGTCAAAATACGTCGCCCAGGCCAGGAAACTCAAAGAACAGGAGAAACTGGACAAAGCGCTCTATTGTTTGCGTGAGGCCGAAAAAATCTACAAGGCACGCGGCGATCGCGACAGCCTGGTGTATGTCAACACGGCACTGGCCGAGGTCTTTCGCTCGCTTACACTCTCCAAAGAGTCGTTGCAGTACATTGGACTGGCTTCCGCCCACGTGAACAACAAAACACCGAAAGACATCCTCGCTTTTTACTATAACCGGAGGGCGGCAATCGAAAACATGTTCGGAAGTAAAGTCAAGGCACTTGAGTTGTCGGAACGCGTTGTGCATCTTGAGCGAC
>DATGXZ010000221.1:0-10472 GCA_035298445.1 Flavobacterium sp. | reverse complement strand
GTAAGGCCTTTCAGGATGCTTTTCGCCTTTGCATATTGTTCCGCATCGATGGCCTTCTTGGCAGCATCCAGATCCTGCGCCTGAAGGGCAGTGGCCGCAGCAAGGAAGGTGATGCTTAATACGATGTGCTTTCTCATAACTTGAATTATTTAGTTGTATTTATTTCTTTTCTGATGTTGATGATCCGGGACGGGGTACGTTCCGGAAGCAGACCCGACTTCAAAACGATTCGCTGTCCGTCCTGGCCCGCAAGATAAGAAGCAAAACCCGTACCCAGGCCCGCTTTCCCCTGATAATTTAACAGGTAAAGCGTTCGAACAAGTGGGTAGGTTCCCAGCGCCAGATTGGTTTGGTTGGGCTTGTAATAGGTGTCGTCTTTTTTTGCACTTTTAACATTCCGTACGCCCATCACCTTTACTTTCTTCATGTAAGGTTCCCATTTTTCATAAGGCTGCAGTATCGGATTCAGGGCCGTTACGGCAATGACATTTTCATTTTCGGCGATGTATTTCAGGACCGATTCGTGCGAGTCTAAAGAATAAACGTTTTTCTTAGGGCTTTTATTGAGTCCGGCCAACGAATCGAGCAAACGGACGCTGCCTGAGTTGGGGTTTTCGAACACCAATTTCTTGATCGGCGACGACTCACCTCTTAGGAAAGAAATGACATCCGACAGATTGATTACCGTGTCACGGGAAGCCACATTGGTGAGAAACACGACGGCGTCCTTAGCGAAGGGCGTAATCCGGGGCTTGATGCCTTCCGCCCTGAATTTGCCTTCTTCTTTCTTTGTCAGTTTCCGCGTGAGTATCGCGATTTCCGCTTTACCTGATAAAAGGGCATTTACGCTTTCCGATTCAGGCAAGCTGTCAAGCGTGAGTTCAGCCGGGTATTGCGTTTTAAATACCCAGTAGGCATCCTCCACGATCGGAAAAACCTCTTCGTCCACAATGATTCGGGCGTGCCCTTTCAGGATAGTCTGTTCTTCGGGATCCTGCTTGCATCCGACTAACGCAACACCGAGCAAAAACGTAAAAAAAACGGTTCTTTTCATAACAATCATTTCCTCCAAATCAGTCGGGGGAATCGCAGCCATCCATACACAATAATAACAATTCCAAAGGGGGTGCGATATCTTCCAAGATTTTCCAAAGGGAGTTTGTCCCAGAAGATAATCAACAGTCCCATGGCGGTACAAAGCAGCAGCAGTGTCCCGCCTATAATAGACAGAAATCGCCGTTTTGGCGATTTCTGTAGTCGTTCATCCGTATGATGGAGGTTTGACATTTAGTTCTGTGGCGTGATCATGATAGGTAGTGAATACTGTACACGAACACTCCGGCCGTTTTGTACACCCGCTTTCCATTTAGGAGACTTGCGGAGCATGCGCTCGGCTTCTTTACCTGTTCCGTATCCGAGGTCACGAAGTACGCGGATGTCGGTAAGGCTTCCGTCTTTCTCTACAACGAACGTTACAATGATACGTCCTTTGAGGTCGGCGGCATCTTCCGGCGTGTGGTAGTTGTTCTGCACCCATTTGTAGAACGCCTGCATACCACCAGGGAATTCAGGCTGTACTTCCACCGATTGGTAAATCTGGTTAGTGTCTTCTACTACGGTTGCATTCTTATCACCTTCACCGGCTTCGTCGATGATCACCGCCTGGCCGTCTTCACGACCTTTGATGTCTTTGTCGCCGACGTTCTTGTCTTTCAGTTCTTCGATGGTCTTGATTTCCTCAACCACTTCCTCTTTTTTTACAACCACCGGTTTCACGAATTTTACTTCGTCGATTTTCGGGGCAGGTGGTGGCGGTGGCGGTGGCGGTACCAAAGGCTTTTTCTCTTCTGGTGGCGGCGCCAATTTCGCCATATCCACCATCGTTACTTTTTCCTGGTCATCGTCATTAAGGCCGCCAAAGTCGATCATCGGGAGCACCATTGTTGTCGCAAAGATGGCTCCGCCGATCAGCAGCGCGATCATGGTCGTCTTTGGGTTTTCTTTGCGAAGTTCGTAGGCGCCGTAGCTTTTGTTTCTGCCCTCGAAGACGATGTCAAGCCAGTCTTTTTTGAAAATATCTAGTTTCATACGTGTCTTTTAGGGTCTATTTTTTTTCTAACAATGCCAACTCTTTCGGCTCGATGTCCACGATGGCATAGGTCGGTACTTTCGTAATCGCCATTTCGTCGAGGATGTCCACGATATTTTTATACTTGGACTTCTTGCTCGGCTTAATGATGACGATGATGCCTTTTTTAGAGGTTTTCGGATCGCCATACGTTCTGGTAAGGCGCTCTTCTTCCTGAAGGATCAATTTGCGAATACCGTTTTTGCCATAGGCATACTCTTTCGGTGCAATCAGCGGAGTGTCGAATTGACCCGTATAGGCCATCAGTTTGTTATCGCCACCTACGAGAATAGTCATGGTACGGTCGTCCGCCACTTTGATAGACTCTTCCTCGGCCGGGTCTTTGTCCTTATCCGGCATCCCCAAGTCCATCGACTGAGGCTTTGACAGCGACGTCGTCAGCATGAAGAAAGTGATCAGGAGGAACGCAAGGTCCACCATCGCGGTGAGGTCTACCTTTGCATTGCTTTTCTTGCTGCGTACCTTCTTACTGCCTTTCTTGCCGCCGCCACCGTCGCCGGTATTTAATTCTGCCATGTTCTTTTATATTAGAAGTTTTCGTTTCGCAGACCCGTCACCAGGTTGAACTTGTTGACGTTCTGGTCCTGTAAGATATCCATGATCTTTTTGATTTGTGGATAATCTTCCTTCATATCGCCTTTGATGGCGAAGTTCAACTGATTGCCACGGATTTCATCGTTCGCCCGACGGGCGTTCAATATCCATTCTTTCAGTTGGTTGTCGAGTGAGTCATGCGGAATGCCAGGTTGAATCCCTGCTTTATTCCGGTCAGACGCTTTAAGCGCCAACAGACTTTTTACCTGGTTCACCGGGACGCCGAAGGTTTCGATCAGTGCGAATTTCGCCTTGTCGTCGTCGTTGAACTTTATGTTGAATTGATCTCCCATTAGTTCCAGCGTCTTTTTGCGTACTTCCCTGTCGGTTACGCCAAAAAACACCTTTCCGTCTCCTACCGTGATCGTGCTCAGGTCGGTATCCGGCAATTTGGTCTGCACCGTCGAATTCGGGGTGTCGACCGGAAGCGGTTCCGGCATTTTGGCAGTCGCAGTAAGGATAAAGAACGTCAGGAGTAGAAACGCTACGTCACACATCGCTGTCATGTCGATGGACGTCGCTTTCTTTGACATTTTTACTTTGGCCATTTCTTCGGTTTCGTTTTAGGATTGGATTATCCTTTTTGTGCTCCGCGGAATTTGCGGTACGTGTTCACGATCGTAGATCCAGCCTCGTCGATAGAGTAGGTCAGGGTATCGATTTTAGATGTAAACAGGTTATACGTGATGATCGCCAACGCAGAGGTTGCGATTCCCGTAGCCGTGTTGATAAGTGCCTCAGAGATACCGTTTGCAAGCATAGCCTGGTCAGGTGTTCCTGCAGTTGCAAGCGCGCCGAACGCCTTGATCATACCGGTTACCGTTCCGAGGAGACCTGCCAGGGTTCCGAGTGATACCAGGGTTGAAAGGATGGTAAGGTTTTTCTCGAGCATCGGCATTTCCAATGAAGTAGCCTCTTCGATTTCTTTGTGAAGTGTCTCAGCAGCCGTTTCGCTGTCGAAACCTTCCTGCTTCACTTCCTGATACTTAACGAGTGCCGCTTTGATGGCATTGGCTACTGATCCTTGTTGACGGTCACAATCCGCAATCGCAGCTTCGATGTTTCCGTTTTTGATGTTGCCTTGTACGTTCGCCATGAACTTATCGAGAGGGCCTTTTCCAGCAGCTTTCGAAATCACGAAGAAACGCTCGATGGAGAAAGAGACCACCATCAGGAGAAGTCCCATAAGCACCGGTACAATCGGTCCTCCCTTGTATACCATCGCAAGATAGTTGCCTGGTTTTGGGTGGCCTTCGTTCGTGCCGCCTTCAAAGTTGGAGCCGGCTCCCATGATGAATCTCCATACCAAAATTCCGATCACGATACATCCTACGATCACCAGGGTGGAGAAGATATTGCCTCCATTCGAACCTCCGTCTTTTTTTGCTACAGGAGCGTTTGCTGCTTTTGCCATTTTCTTAAGATTTTAGATTTTAATTTAAGGGATTTTTTTGGTTAGTTAAATTACAATTATTCTTTAACAGACCGACAAATTTATATTTTTAGGTGATAAAAAAAAATTAAACCGGCTTTTTTAGAAACCCCTTAACGCCTAATCGCAAACGTTTTCAGGGTGGGCTGCGCGGGTGCGTTTTTTTCATAATTGATAATAATGTTTGTGTTTGGTGTTTTTTTTAAAAATCTTTAGCCTGATTCGCGACTTCGGGCCTTTTGTGTTGAGGATGCTGCAACCGCAACGCACGGTTGTAACCGTCTTGTTAAAGTTCGGACTTAACCTTAATTTAATATTCGCGGTACGCGCCAAACGCCGTCGTAAGCCACTATTTTTGCCGTAAATGCTGTTTCTATGAAGACCGCTCTCACTTTAGTACTACTTATTATTTCCAATGTATTTATGACACTGGCATGGTACGGCCACCTTCGTTTCCGGGAAATGAAGTGGTTTGAGAACGCGGGTATCATCACGATCATCCTTATCAGTTGGGGGCTTGCCTTCTTCGAATATTGTTTCCAGGTGCCGGCCAACAGGATAGGGTATTCCGGTAACGGAGGCCCCTTCAGTCTTCTGCAATTAAAAGTCTTACAGGAAGTTATAACGCTAGCGGTTTTCGTGGTCTTTTCCATTCTTTTCTTCAAAGGCGAGACGTTTCGCTGGAACCACATCGCAGGTTGCGTATGCCTGGTGCTGGCGGTGTATTTCATGTTCCGTAAATAGCTTACAAAACGTTAATCTGTCTGTTGCTTTGGGTGTTATTTGGTACCTTTAATGTGCCAAATTCACATCATGGAACGTCAAAAACGTATCATCATCGTCGGCGCCGGATTTGCCGGTCTCCGACTTGCCCAGGATCTCGAAGGAACACCCTATGAAGTGTTGCTGATTGACAAGTATAACTTCCACCAATTCCAACCGCTTATGTACCAGGTGGCCACTGCGCGTCTGGAACCGGCGAGTATATCATTCCCGTTGCGGAAAGTCTTCCATCACACCAAAAACGTGCGGATCCGGATTGCGGAGGTCACGCGTGTGCAGGCGGATAAGCGTATCCTTGACACGTCCATTGGGTCGTTTTCGTACGACTATCTCGTTTTGGCCCAGGGGTGTACAACGAATTACTTCGGAAATGCAGAGGTCGAAGCACATGCCTTTCCCATGAAATCGGTGCCGGAAGCACTACAGCTCCGCAACCGTATATTACAGACTTTCGAAGATACGCTGGGGGCATCTGAGGAGGAACTTCAATCCATGCTCAACTTCGTTATTGTCGGCGGCGGCCCAACCGGAGTGGAACTCGCCGGGGCACTGGCCGAAATGAAGGTCAATGTATTGCCGAAGGATTATCCCGATAAGGATTTTTCAAGGCTGACGATTTACCTCGTCGAAAGTTCCCCCCACACCTTAAACCCTATGAGTGCGGCGTCGCAAAACAAGTCGCAGGAGTACCTGGAGAAGTTGGGCGTAATCGTCCGAACCAATACATTGGTGAGCAATTTCGACGGTAAAACCGTAACCTTCCAGTCGGGTGAAACCATTCCGGCGCGAAACGTCATCTGGGCGGCGGGTGTCATTGGGAATAGCCTGGAGGGCATCCCGTCAGAAGCTATCGCGCGCGGACGCCGTCTTCGTACCGATAGACAGAACAGGATTGTTGGGATGGATGGCGTGTTTGCATTAGGTGACATTGCGTATATGGAAACGCCCAAGTATCCGCATGGACATCCGCAGTTGGCGGCCGTTGCGATTCAGCAGGGACAGCATTTGGCCCGCAATTTCAAACGGATGCTAAAACAGGAAACGCTACCGGATTTTGAATATCGCGACAAAGGGTCGATGGCGACGGTAGGGAAGCGCAAAGCGGTGGTCGACCTTCCCAATTTCAGTTTTCAAGGCCGGCTTGCTTGGCTGACCTGGATGTTCGTTCACCTCATGCTCATTTTGAGTGTAAAGAACAAGATTGTCATCTTTATCACATGGATGTACAGCTACCTTAACAACGACAGTACGCTTCGTATTTTGTTGAAACCGGCTAGCAAGAAAGCCGTACTGCCCTTATCAGAGACCGTTCGCCAAGAGGTGTAGGATGCGCTGCTCAACGGCTTCGCTGTCCCATTGGTTTTCTATATCGTCCATATCCATCACCTTATCCATAATGGCATTCTGGAAATTACCCAATTCCAGCGCTTCGGCATAGGGGCGATGGGAGAACGTGACGCGGCTATACAACGGCAGCCATTTATCCGGATGGCGTTCGGCGAAGCGTTTCTCGATTTTCTTTTGTAACAGGAAGCGATCGTCTGCTGTTTTAGAGCTCATTTCCATAAAGTTACGATACGACAGCTCGGCAATGGCGTCGGCATTCGGTTTCCGGGATTTTTCATATTCCGAAAACACTTTCTGCCAATCATCCCCATACGCTTCAATCATTTCGTTGAGGATGGTGATGTCTTCGAACCCCGCATTCATACCTTGTCCGTAGAAAGGCACGATAGCATGACAGGCATCCCCGATGAGCGCCACTTTATCGGTGGATGTCCACGGGAAACACTTCATCGTAACCAAGGAGCTCGTCGGGTTTTTAAAGAAATCATTCGCGAGTTCCGGAATCACTTCCACCGAATCGGGGAAGTTCTCTTCAAAGAACCGCTCGACCGACTCGCGATCCACGAGAGAGGCAAACGAATTGTCGCCTTCAAACGGCATGAAAAGGGTGCAGGTAAAGCTGCCATCTAAATTAGGCAGGGCGATCAGCATATAGTCACCGCGAGGCCAGATGTGGAATGAATTCTTATCGAGTTTGTGCGAACCGTCCGCGTTGGGCGGGATGTTTAACTCTTTATATCCTGTTGCAAGGAATTCCTGCGAGTAGTTGTACATGTTTTGGCGTTGCATCCGATGGCGGATCCGCGAGAAGGCCCCATCGGCGCCAAACACTTTGTCATACGGGAGGTCGGTCCAGGCACCCTGTTCCGTCTCCCCGATATGCAGCGTTGCATCGGCAAGCGTGACATCCCAAATGCGGTGGTTGAAAAAGAAGGTCGCGCCTGCTTCTTCTGCC
The DNA here is from genome assembly GCA_035298445.1 of Flavobacterium sp. GTDB lineage: Bacteria > Bacteroidota > Bacteroidia > Flavobacteriales > Flavobacteriaceae > Flavobacterium. Next base: position 3,212 of record DATGXZ010000221.1, on the reverse strand, counting down.
AGGTCGATCATCTTCCGATTCAGTACGCCGCGCGAGATCGAGTAAATCGCCTCCCCATGCAAACCATATGGCTGATATGTCATACGGTCTTTGAGGTGGATGGCGCGTTTGTCCATGGGAATGGCAATCTTTCGCACTTCCTCCCCAATACCTACACCATCAAGGGCTTTCCATCCGCGATCGGACATGGCGAGGTTAATGGATCGGCCGGTAAAATTGACGGTTCGGATGTCTGCGCTTCGGTCGAAAACGTGTACGGTATGTCCGTGGCGGCGCAGGTAAATGGCCAAAAGCGAACCGACCAATCCGGAACCAACAACCGCGATTTTTTGGGGTTTTTGCATCACTCCGTTCGAAAAGTGTGTAAAAGTAATCATTAATCGCCTAAACATTCCTGAATGGCGCCGATATATTAAGGGTGCGAGATTATATTTGCAGTATGCGGGGCGTACGTAAACAGGATTTGCCGACCAAGATATGTGCCACTTGTGGCCGACCGTTCACATGGCGGAAAAAATGGGAACGCGACTGGGAGCAGGTCCGGTATTGCTCGGATCGGTGCCGGTCGGGAAAAAAAGATACTGCTTCCGGATCGTAACCTTTATCGTTGGGGCGAAAACTGCATCTTTTGCCGAAGCGACCTGATTTTTGCTTCATTCAGTAACATCGGCCTGAATTTTCCTTCTATATATAATGCCGCCTGATCGTCGTAGTGCGGACTTGTAAACACTCCCGATTCTCCCGTAGGTAGCACCGCACGGCTGTTTTCGATATTCGCAAAGTCGATGACCCTTCGGGTCGACGGGCCTGCTTTTATGGTGTATTTTGCGTCGTCGGAATACAGGAACAATTGGTTGTTGATCACTTCATTCGATCCTGATACAGGCGCGGGCCCGACGTTGAAGAATGGTCGAAAGAGTGCGACGGCGCCTAAAGGGTGCGGGTGTTCGAGTTGGTGGACATCGCCCCATTTCCATCCGGATAGTTCAGGACCCAGTTGGCTGGTGAGACTAGCCATAGCATCATGGAACGAACGCGTCAGGATCTCACTGCGGTTTTCCAGCTTTTTCGTCCGGATATCATCCCACCAGGGCGATGCGGGGTTGGCTAACTGTCGTTCGATCATTTGCTTAACCACGTGCGTGCCGATCAGCAGCTCGAAATTTTCCTTTCCGAGTTCGTCTTCCAGGGTGTTCTTTAGATAGAAGTACAGCCATTTGTTGTACAGTACCGGCGCGGCCTCCGCAATAGCGTTGGTGCCTTTCCATTGCCTCAGCAGCGTGACAGCTTCCTTGTCGCGTTCGTCGCGTATGCCTGACAACGACGCCAGCATGTGTCGGACGTTGGGTAGGGCGGATACGGATGTATGGTCAAGGGTCATCCGTTCGACATCGGCTGCCGTCCAGTTATTTTTGGCTTTGAGAAGGGATTCAATTCGGGTGGCGCGGTCGTGTGGGAGGTAATAACCCGGATAGAGGTACCCGTCGACCGCTTCGTGTTGGTTGTTGGCGGAATAGACGAAACCACTTTCCGGATTGACGGCGCCCGGATTCTTTGAAAAATCGAGGTACTCCCTCCAATCGTCATCGCCTTCCCCTTTCAGGATAAAGTTCGGGTTGACAGACGGTTTCTGTTTGTAGAGCTTTCCGGCGGCGATCCACGCAATATTTCCACGGGCATCGCCATACATCACGTTGAGTCCGGGCGCGTGGATGAGCGAAACACCCGTCGCGAAGTCGTTTTGGTCGCGGGCGTGTGAAATCCGATAGGTCGCTTCCAACAACTTATTCGGGTGTTGGGTATATATCCAGGACAAGGCGACAGGCGTTTCTTTTTTTACGCCGTCGAGCACGCCGTTTACCAAAGGTCCATGCCGTGAGATTTTCACTTTTAGCGTCACGTCGGCGCTGTCTTTCACCTTGATTTTCTCGATGCGTGTCGCGTAGTTTTTATACCCTTCTGGCGTCAGGTATTGTCCGTTGGCATTTTCCTTTTCGTGGAATAGATCGAGGTCGTCGTTTTCAAACATCGTCAAACCATACGCATAGGAGCGGTTATGACCCAGCAGCGGAAACGGAGTTCCGGCGAGGTAAAATCCGTACATCTCATGACCGGGTGTGTGAATATGGGCCTCGTACCAGGTGGCCGGTTGGGAGAAACCAATATGCGGGTCATTTTCAAAGATGACCTTTCCGGATGCAGTTTTCGAGCCGCCTATTACCCATGAATTACTGCCGATAAATGCGGGGGTCGGCGAGCTCTCAAGCAATGCGGATACCGAACGGGAGATCGCGGCGAATTCAAGGGCTTTTCCCTTCGATGTTTTGAGCCGGGTGATGTGGCTGCTTCCGTCGAGGCCAAAATCGTCTAAGTACGACATGCCATAGCGGTCGCGGATGTCGGTCAGAAGCGGATCCGTCTTTTGCGCCATCGCGAAACTGAACGACATAAATCCAAAAACGTTGTAAACGTCTTCCAGTGTGAACGGTTTCTTTTCGATACCTAGAAGGGTGAACTCAATGGGTGTGTCGCCCTGTTCCATATATTGGTTGATGCCGTCTACATAGGCCATGGCCAAGCGGTAGGATTCGGAGTTGGGGTCGAGTTCCGCTACTGACTTTTTGGAGTATTCCGCAATACCTGTCGCGGCGAAAAAGCGGTCGGTTTTCAGCAACTTGCTGCCGAATAATTCCGATAATCTGCCCGGGGCGATCCGGCGTAGGATTTCCATCTGCCACAGGCGATCCTGGGCGTGTACGTAGCCGAGCACGCGTTGGGCATCGGTTTCGTTTTCGGCAAAAATATGGGGGATGCCGTAGTCATCGAAGTAGACGTCGGTAGGATGCGTTAATCCCTTTATTGAGGCATCTCCTTCATAATCAGGGGCCAGTGACTGACAGTATACATAAGTAAAAAGGGCGATGCTCACCAGGATGGCCAACAGTGCCCATAGTATTTTCGTTCGACGTTTCATATCCGGTTAGGTTACCCGGACAAGGTACGAAAGTTTCTAACGTGCGGTAATTCCGCTTTTCAGGATTTGTCCGAACCGGTACATATCTTCGAATCGGGTGTAAAAAGGAACAGGTGCGAGACGGATGACATTGGGTTCGCGCCAGTCGGTGATGACGCCATTGGCCATCAGGTACTCAAACAGGCTGCGTCCCTCGCCATGAAGGAAGACAGACAACTGGCAGCCGCGTTCGGCGGGG
>DATGXZ010000220.1:0-3080 GCA_035298445.1 Flavobacterium sp. | reverse complement strand
GTAATATAACGGTCGGTAAAGAAAATCGCGTCGTCGATCATACTGTTCAGTTCCGCGATGGTCTGGTCGGTCGATTGGGCCGACAACCGCAGCGTGCTGAAAAGTGCGATTCCGCACCCGATTCCTACCAGCCGTCGTTTACGCATCGATTTTGGCGTACACCGCGTTCTTTTCGATGAACTCGCGGCGTGGCGGTACTTCATCCCCCATTAGCATTGAGAAGATACGATCGGCTTCTGCCAGACTGTCGATCGTGACCTGACGCAACGTACGGGTATTCGGATCCATCGTGGTTTCCCACAACTGCTCGGCGTTCATTTCTCCAAGACCTTTGTATCGCTGGATGTTGGCCCCACCTCCCATGCGCTCATTGGCAAGGTCGCGTTGGTCGTCGTTCCAGGCGTATTCCTTCTTGGCACCTTTTTTTACGAGATACAACGGCGGTGCGGCAATATATACGTGTCCTTCCTCAATCAATTCCTTCATAAAGCGGAAGAAGAACGTCAGGATCAGGGTTGAGATGTGACTTCCGTCAACGTCGGCATCACACATGATGATGACCTTATGGTAGCGCAATTTTTCGAGGTTAAGGGCTTTCGAATCATCAGCCGTACCGACGGTTACGCCGAGTGCGGTGAAGATATTCCGGATTTCCTCATTTTCGAAAACCTTATGGTGCATCGCTTTTTCTACGTTCAAAATCTTACCCCTGAGTGGCAGGATGGCCTGAAACGCCCGGTCACGACCTTGTTTGGCCGTTCCGCCTGCGGAGTCACCCTCGACGAGGAAGATTTCGCATTTTTCCGGATCCTGTTCGGAGCAATCCGATAGTTTGCCCGGAAGTCCACCGCCGCCCATGACACTTTTACGCTGCACCATTTCGCGGGCTTTCTTCGCCGCGTGACGTGCCTGCGCCGCCAGGATGACTTTCTGGACGATGATTTTGGCATCGTTCGGGTTTTCTTCCAGGTAGTTCTCGAGCATTTCCGATACCGCCTGACTGACCGGCGACACCACTTCGCGGTTGCCAAGTTTCGTCTTGGTTTGCCCCTCGAACTGAGGTTCGGCTACTTTAACGGAAATGATCGCGGTAAGTCCTTCACGGAAATCGTCTCCCGAAATCTCAAACTTCAACTTATCGAGCAGGCCCGATGAGTCGGCGTATTTCTTGAGCGTACGGGTAAGTCCCATCCGGAAGCCCTGTAAATGGGTACCTCCTTCATGGGTGTTGATGTTATTGACGTACGAGAAAATGTTCTCGGTATAACTCGTATTATATATAAGAGCGACTTCAACTGGAATTTCACTCTTCTCGTTCTCCATCGAAATCACACTGGCGATCAGCGGCTCGCGGTTTCCATCTAGGTAGCGGATGTATTCCTTGAGTCCTTCGGTCGAATAGAACGTCTCTGAACGAAACTCGCCTTTCTCATCGGTTTCGCGACGGTCCGTAAATGTGATCGTTACTCCTTTATTAAGGAAAGAAAGCTCGCGCATACGGGCGGCAAGCGTATCGTAGGAAAACTCGAGGGTTTGCTGGAAAATCTGGCTATCCGGATAGAACGTCTGGCGTGTACCCCGCTTTTCGGTTTCCCCTACGACTTTTACCGGATACAGCGACTTCCCGCGCTCGTATTCCTGTTCGTAGATTTTTCCTTCGCGGAAGACCGTCGATTTCATGCGCTCGGAAAGGGCGTTCACTACGGAAACCCCTACACCGTGCAGACCTCCGGATACCTTATAGGAATCCTTGTCGAACTTACCACCGGCACCGATTTTGGTCATGACGACCTCAAGTGCAGAAACACCTTCTTTTTTATGGATATCGACCGGAATACCACGTCCGTTGTCTTCTACCGTGACCGATCCGTCTTCGTTTATGGTAACACCTATGGTATCGCAGTGCCCCCCCATCGCTTCGTCGATCGAGTTGTCGACGACCTCATAAACGAGGTGGTGGAGACCGCGCACACCGACGTCACCAATATACATCGAGGGACGCATCCGAACGTGCTCCATTCCCTCAAGTGCCTGAATGCTGTCGGCGGAATAGTTATTTTTATTGATTTCTTCGCTCATATTTTGCTTCTGAATGGCTTTTTTTCATTCACCGAACAAATATAGCAAAACAGACCCCGAAACCGCCGTAAACGCGCTTATTTAAAGCAAGAAGTTATTAACATTTTTTGTGGATGTCGGCTGTGTTTACGGGTGCTCGCGCCGGAAAAAGACAAGCGCCGGAAAAACCGGCGCCCGCTTACAAACAAACTATATAACTACACTAAACTCCCTCCGCGATAATTGATTTGGCGATATTCGTATCTGCCTGTATATGAGCGGCATTTGCCCGTCCGCTCGGATCGGTGTTCTCCTGCCATTTCGGTATCCATTTCCGGACGGTCTGCGCGGCACTGACCTGTGGAAAGTGCTTGTGGAAGATCCGGCGGTAGTAGAACGCTTCTTTCGTGGTCGGCGTGTTGTACGGAAACAACTCGGCCGCCTTTTCGAATTCTGCATCCGTGACCTGTGAAGCCGCGAATTCAATCAGGGTATCGATCCAACTATAGCCCACGCCGTCGGAGAACTGTTCTTTCTGGCGCCACAATACTTCATCGGGAAGATAGGGCTGCTCAGGCGTGTCGAAGGCTTTCCTCAGGATATATTTTTCGACACCGTCGTAGGTCTTGGGCTGTTTTTCCTCTGGACGGATGGCCATCGCGACATCGAGGAACGCTTTATCAAGGAACGGCACGCGCGCTTCGATTCCGTGTGCCATGGTCGACTTATCGGCCCGTAGCAGGTCAGCAGTAAACAGCTTCTGTACGCGTTCGATCGTTTCTTTCTGGAAATCATCGGCCGTTGGGGCATTACGGAAATAGAGGTAGCCACCAAACACTTCGTCTGCGCCTTCGCCTGAAAGCACGACTTTGATGCCTTTTTCGGTGATGGCTTTCGCCAGGAAGTACATCGGTGTACTCGCCCGTACGGAGGTCACGTCGTAGGTTTCAAGATGCCAGATGAGTTTATCCAGGATGTCAATGCCCTGCTCAATCGTGAAATGGATTTCATGGTGTTCGGTT
>DATGXZ010000219.1:0-2254 GCA_035298445.1 Flavobacterium sp. | reverse complement strand
ATTTTGGCTACGGCGATTTAACCCCCTCGAGTTGTAAATAATATATATTGGAATATAAGGAAAGCATACGGTCACCCAGGTAAGAGGAAGTGGAGTTTTGAGACTATTTACCTTGTATCTTTGCCGCCATGTTCCAACTTGGCAAAACCATTATATCCGAAGACATCCTTGAGAAAGAGTTTGTCTGTAACCTATCGGCCTGCCACGGCGCTTGTTGTGTAGATGGCGATGCCGGTGCCCCCCTGCTTGAAAGCGAGACCCGCGTGCTTGAGGACATCTATGATAAAGTGAAGCCCTTCCTGCGCCCAGAGGGTATTGCCGCTATCGAAGCACAAGGCACCTGGGTGACGGGCACCGACGGCACGCTCGAAACGCCACTAATCGACAACAAAGATTGTGCATACGTGATCTTCGATGGAAAAACGGCGCTGTGCGGTATCGAACAAGCCTATAACCAAGGACTTGTCAGTTGGAAGAAGCCCGTTTCATGCCACCTCTATCCGGTTCGGGTGAAGGATTTCTCGGAATTCGCCGCGGTAAACTACGACCGATGGGACATCTGCGATCCGGCGTGTGCGCTGGGTGCCGAACTCGAAGTGCCCGTCTATAAATTCGTAAAGGAAGCACTGATCCGGCGTTTTGGCGAAGACTGGTACATGGAACTCGAAAAAGTGGCCCTCGAACTCAAATCGGATCGGTAACCTTCTTTCTTCACTTCTGTTTTTGGGCATATTTCGAGTCGGTCAGCGTCTTAAGAAATGCCACAAGCTGCGCTTTCTCGTGTTTCGTGAGATTCAAAGGGTCGTCGGGTAACGTTTGGTTGTCGACAGGATAGCCCAGTCCGCGTCCACCTCCTTTGTTATAGAATTCCACTACCTGTTCCAGTGTGCGGTAAACGCCATTATGCATGTACGGTGCCGTAACGGCCACGTTCCGAAGTGTCGGCGTTTTGAAGGCGTTCCTGAATTGCGGTAATTGGGTGATGCCATACCGTCCCGGGTCATCACTGATGGCGGTTTCTGAGAGCGTTTCGGGTGTGCCGAGCACTTCCTGTTCGGTTTTGGCGTAGCGCGGCGGCACGGTTCCGTTGAAAAGCGGCACAAAATGACAGGTAGCACATTTCGCCTTGCCCATAAACAGGTTCATGCCCGCGATTTCCGTTCGGGTAAGTCGACGGGTATCGCCCCGCATGTAGGCGTCAAAACGCGAGTCGAAGGGGCTTAGGCTTCGAATATAGGTAGCCAAGGCGTTCTGCAATTGCCAGTTCTTTGCGTTGCGTTCGTTAGGAAAGGCGGCTTGCCACAGGGCCCCGTATTTTTTGTCGCTGTTCACCAGGGGCAGCATGTCCTCGAGCGTTCCGTGCATCTCCTCTTTGTTGTTGATTACGTCCAGGCTCTGTTTTTCGAGGTCCGGCTGTCTCAGGTCCCAAAACAACGCATTCTGGAAGCCTGCATACGTAAGGGTGGGGGTATTCCGCGCGAGGTTTTTCCCAGAAAGTGCATGATTGGTCGCCAGGCCATCCGTAAAGGCTTTTTCCGGGTGATGGCAGGTAGCACAACTGCGGTCATTGCTTTTCGACAGGCGGGTGTCGTAGAAGAGCGCTTCACCCAATGCGGCTTTTTCCGCCGAGTAGGCGTATTCCGCCGACGGAATAAAGGCATCCGGATTGAACGCATCGGCGTCAAAGAACGTTGCTTTGTCGTTGCGCACGACTTCATTGCGGTTGACCGTCCGGATATGGTTCCGTTCTCGAAAGACCAGCATTTCACGTCCAATAGGTATCATATGTTGGGTAATGAAATCGGCGCGGTTGAACGAGTTGAAAGATCGGTGGGATGCGCAGAATGCGTGTGCATAGGCCAACGCCTTCGCGAGAGGGTCGGACGCCGCGTGCGATTGCAGTAGTGGTAACAGTTCCTTGGCGGAAGCGAGGGCCGCTTCTGTTTCGGGAATCGAGTATAGCGCAACCGGCGAATCGAAACCAGTGATGCCCAGCGCCACGATTCGGGCGAATTCCTGTTGCAGGGCGTCCACCACATAGTCGTCGCTTAGGTTCACAGCGTCCAAATGGGTGCGGATTTGACGGATATTCGAAAGTAATACGCCGATCTCGCGAACCAGTTCGTCACGATTCGCAACGTCATACGAAGGAAAGAGCAGCTCTTCCACCACCTGGAAGCCGCCCGGAGGGAAAAAACGGTTTTCCTCGGCTTCGGTTTCATCCAGCGCCGGACCATTGATAAACCGGGCCACC
>DATGXZ010000218.1:0-3385 GCA_035298445.1 Flavobacterium sp. | reverse complement strand
AGTATTGTACGACACGTATATCCTGTATCCAGGAGCCGGAACCGGCAGTAGGGTCGTTGTTCAACATAACCGGCGGCATCAGGGGGTCGGTTCCGGGTAGGAAATCAAATTCCTTTTTGAAACCACAGGCCCGCGATACATAGACTTCACTTGTGATATAGTTAAAGTCGATCGTATCGGTAAAGGTTTGGGTAGGGTCGGTCGCGTCGGCATTGAAAATGAACGCGTATTCCGTATTCCCATCCGTAGTCCGGAGTGGTACCGCAATTTTATTGGTATTGGCCAGGTATTGCCGGTCATCCGTAGCCGCTTCATTGAAGACCAATGGCGTATCCATTCCGGTTCCGATGACCTTCAGGTCGATGACATTTTTGGATTCGGAAGGGTCGGCGATGTCGAAAAACTCAATCACAACACGTGGCGTACTCGACGCACCTCCGTCACAAATATCGTCTTTCTCGCATGAGACAAGGGCGAGCGCAGCCAGTAACAGCAGCGCCGGGAGCTTTTTCATAGGCAATCGGCTATCGTTTTTCCAAAAGTACGACATTTTCGACATGGTGCGTCTGCGGAAACATGTCAACCGGCCGCACGCGCGTTACTTTGTAGTGCGCATCCATAAGGGCAAGGTCGCGTGCCTGTGTGGCGGAGTTACAAGAGACATATACGACTTTCTCAGGTGCAATCTTCAGTATCTGCTCCACCACGTCCCGATGCATACCGTCGCGAGGCGGGTCGGTAATGATAACGTCAGGGCGTCCGTGTTCCGCAATAAACGCGTCGTTAAATACATTTTTCATGTCACCTACATGGAAACTACAGTTTTCGATGCCGTTTCGTCGGGCGTTCTCCCATGCATCGGCAATCGCTTCCGGAACAGCTTCAACGCCGACGACCTTGCGGGCGTTCCGCGATACGAACTGCGCAATGGTGCCCGTTCCGGTGTAAAGGTCATAAACCACTTCGTTTCCGGTCAGGCCGGCGAAATCACGGGCGACTTTATAAAGTTCATACGCCTGGGCCGGATTCGTTTGGTAGAACGATTTAGCGTTAATACTGAAGGAAAGTCCTTCCATTTCTTCGAGTATATACGCCCGTCCTTTGTAGAGGTGCACCTCCTGGTCGTAAATCGTGTCATTGGCCTTTCCGTTGATGACATATAACAGCGATGTAATCTGCGGAAACGTGTCGGCGAGGTAGTCAAGAACCAGTTCGCGCTTCTCCCGATCCTCCTGGTAAAACTGGATCAACACCATGACCTCGCCTGTAGAAGCCGTCCGGATCATGAGCGTACGCAGCAGTCCACCGTGGTGGCGCGGGTCGAAGAAGGGAATGTCATGGTTCCGGGCGAATTCGCGCAAGCCATTGCGGATGGCGTTTGACGGGTCGGGTTGTAGCCAGCATTTGCGGATGTCAAGTATTTTGTCCCACATCCGTGGAATATGGAAGCCCAGGGCGTCGCGGTCATTTGCCTCATCGCCGGATGCAATCTCCTCAGGTGTCAGCCAGCGGGCATTGGAAAACGCGAATTCCATTTTGTTGCGATAGAAATACGTGTCCTTCGACCCCAAAATCGGCTCACAGTCCGGAAGTTCGATTTTTCCGATACGGCGCAGGTGGTTCAGCACTTCATTTTCCTTGTGGAAAAGCTGGCGTTCATACGTCATGTTCTGCCATTTGCAGCCGCCGCAACTGCCAAAATGCTCACACACCGGCTCGGTGCGATGGGGCGAAGCCTGCCTGATGGCAATGGCTTTCCCTTCATAATAGGCCTTGCGCTTCCGGAAGGTCTGCACGTCAACGATATCTCCGGGCACTACATTCGGGATGAAGATGACCCGTCCGTCCGGGGCTTTGGCTACCGATACTCCCTTGGCGCCGGCATCGGTTACGGCGATATTTTCAAAAATGAGCCTGTCGGCACTTCGTTTTCCCATCCGGCAAAAGTACGTGATTGCCGCTAATCGACGAAATAGGTTGGATAACCGAGTTTAAATCCACCGGATAGTAAAATACGTATATTGTCAAAGTCATAGTAAAAAGATACATAGATGAGACTGTACCGCACGCTTAGTTCGTTCGCTTGGCTTCACAACAGTTACTTTTCCAAATTCGCATTTGTCATCGTCGTCGGGGTTGGCGTTTCAGCCCTTGCTACGATGACGTTTTTTTATATGTTGCATGCCCGGTTAGGGCCACGCGAGTTGCTGATCGTTCCGTTGGGAATGGCGGTCCTTTCGCTTCTCTTGGTGTTGCCTGCGGTTGCGCGGTTACTGCGGCCTATCGGCTTTGCCTCGCATTCGATGGAGTCCTATCGGAAGAAAAAGGAAGCACTCACGTTTCCGGCGTTTGAAGGTGACGAAATGGCGACGTTGCTGGAAGACGTGCGCGCTGTGGTGCAGGCGGCCGACAACGCCACACTGCAACGACAGGGCGTTATTGAGATGTTATCGACGAATATGCACACCGAGGTATCAGCCTTGAATCTCATAGGGGAGGATATCCGTTCCCAGCATCCCGCGGTGGCCGATCGGCTGACAGAAGCGGGTGCCCGCATGGCTTCTTTGGTGGATATCTTTCTCGAAACGATGCGAAAGGAAGAGGAGTTGGCACGAAAGGTCGTTCGCGTCAGGCGTGTCGAGTTTGCGGAACTGGGGCAACGGGTACGCCGGGCAGTAGAACCAATGCTGACCGCGAAACAACTGGAACTGTCGATGAGCCTGCCCGAACGATCATTTTACCTGAAAGTCGACGACGAATTGTTATTTGATGTATTGGTCGACCTGGTGGGGAATGCGGCCAAATTTTCGGATGTGGGTGGGAAAATCGAGTTTGTCGCCGCCCGACGACATGGCCTCATGTCAATCATGGTGCGGGATTACGGAAAAGGCATCTATGATGTAGGCAGTATTTTCAAACGGCTCCGCGCGAAAACGGGGGATGGACAATCGCCTACCGGACTCTACCTTTGCCGCCAGATCGTAAACCGCTTTGAGGGAACACTCATCGCACAGAGCGACGGGGAGGGTAAAGGATCTACCTTCATAATGGAATTACCGTTGTTCCGCCTGTCAAAAAAGAAGCGTTAAAGCGGCCGATTTTTACGAATATTGCATTTTTCTGTGTATTTTTACGCAGTTTACGGATGATTTCTCTCCGCTAAGAAGGAATTGAGAACGTAGTAGTAAAAAGTGCCATTTCATGTCAGTCGTCCAACAGACCCTCTCAGAAACCCTCATCGAATTAGAAGAGCGCCACGGTGCCCACAATTACCATCCCTTACCCGTAGTACTTTCAAAAGGGCAGGGTGTGTTTGTATGGGATGTGGAAGGAAAACGCTATTACGATTTTCTCTCCGCTTATTCAGCTGTAAACCAAGGACATT
>DATGXZ010000217.1:0-3856 GCA_035298445.1 Flavobacterium sp. | reverse complement strand
GTACGCCCGTCTACCACTTCGAGTTTAATGGAAACCGACAAGAGAAGAACGATCCTTCCATTGCGTTCACCAACCCAAATCCGCTAGGATTTGCAGATAATGATACTGCGCTTCGGTTAGACAACAACGTGCAGGCGATCAACCTTCCGTTTTTGCCACAGGGCGCTGCCCGCCGGACTGTTGTTATACGGGTGCAGATTTTGCAACCCACGGTGGTCAACGATGTGTTCAGCTATGGGTCGGCTGTAAACAACCAATCTTATGGTTATACGCAAAGCACTTCAAACCTCGGCAACCACTATTTCTGGGGTTCGAATGACCTGCCGTTTTCACATACCCCGTCGCCTGCCATGTACTATACGATGGCGTTTGTTTACGACGGTTTGGAGGCACGCGTATATCGGGATGGTGACTTACTTGACTTTGGGCCACGAAATCTGGCGACAACCGGAACGATGTTCCGCATCGGAAGAACCACGAGCGGGATTGGCGGCTATTTCAATGGAAAAATAGATGACCTGCGGATTTATACTACCGCGCTTACCGCAACTGAGGTAGCCAGCCTGAGCGCCTCTTTGTCAACAGAGGCTCTGGAAAAACCGATGGCTTTCGAGATGTTTCCTAATCCGGCGCGCCACCATGTGACGGTTTCGGCGGAAGACGGAATTTCCCGGATCGAGGTTTTCTCGCTACAGGGACAAAAAGTGTTGTCATCAACGCTGCCCCAACTGGATATCTCATCCCTGGCGAAAGGTGTTTATATCGTGGAAGTTGCCGACGCAAAACAGCGTAAATCTTTCAGGAAACTCGTGGTTGAATAAAGATAAGCAGCAGGCCGAACAAAAAACCTATGAACAAGGCCTGTTGCTGAGTTGGTTTGTAATAGGGAAAAGCCGGACACATGCTCCGGCTTTTTTATTGGCATTACTACACGCGACCTTTCAGCGAACTGAACACCCATGCGATGGCAAAAAAACCAACGCCTACCGCCCCGAAGCCCCATCCGGCGACATCATCATACCGGAAAATACCGAGTCCGACGAGCAAGAGTCCCATCAGGATCATAATAAAAGTGGCCCATCCGAGGATGGTATTTTTGTTCATTCCCATTTTTGGAAGGTTTAGCGGACAAATATCGCATAATTCGCCCGGAAAAAGAACTGCGTCACTCGAAAGGCGCTTCTTTTTTCACCGCTTTTCGGTAAGCGAAGAAAAAGAGAAAGCAGCAGGCCGCGAATACCAGGGATGGAAGTAGCTGCACGAACAAACTGCGCCCGTTTGAAAAGCCCTGGTAGGCGAGCATGATCAGTGCGCACACCAACATTACCACTGAAAAAACCAGCAGACCGAAGTACACATTTTTGACTTTCATGAAAAAGGGGTTTCCCTAAAGGTAAGAAAAAAACCTTATTCTGCCTTGCGCCTTTCCAAATAACGTTGGGTGTTCGTCCAACAAAAAAATACGAAGAGAAACAACCGCAGTACATTTATCCATCGCAGCGGTTGGTCGTTCCTATAGTCGTCGATAATCAGCCAGATCGAAATAACGATACAGATACCACAGACAATGGCAAAAGCGAGTGAAAACCACTTATTCTTCATAACCCCGTAACTTTTGTGCGTTGCAATTTATACAAAAACAGCCACGTAAAAATACCAAACATTAGCGTGCGTCCTATTCCAAACCAACCGCGTGGCATTGGCGGGTCGCTGAAGAACAGAAAATAGAGACTTGAAACAAAGAGCAGCGCCCAAATGACACCGCATAACAGGAACAGCCGCTTCATGAGAAAATATGGATAAGCATTTCTTTCAGTAAATCGTCCGGTGTGAGGTTCGCCCCTACTCCCTTACTTTTGACGTCGATGTTGCGAAGGGCGGCCACGATCGCGCTGACTTTCCGCATGGGATAGTTCCGGAAGGCGGTTTCATAGTCTTTCATCTGATACGGACTCACCCGTAACGCCGACGCCGCGGTTTTCTTGTCTTTGAGTCCGTGGTATTGCAGCAAATTCGAAAAGAAGCTGAACATCATCCCGACGGTCATCACCAACGGATTCTCTTTTTGGTTCTGGGCGAAATGCTGGGCAATCTTGTAGGCTTTGTATTGGTTCCGCTCGGCAATCGCTTTCCGTAGTTCGAATACATTATATTCTTTGCTGAAGCCGATGTTCTCTTCGATGTGGGAAGGGAGAATGGTGCTTCCTTTCGGCAATATGATCTGCAGTTTCTCGAGTTCCTTGGCGATGCGGCTTAGGTCGGTTCCCAAAAAATCGACCATCATCGCGTTGGCCTTGTGGTCAATGGTATAGCCTTTCCCCTGCAGGATGCGGGTGATCCACTGGCCGACCTGGTTCTCGTATAGTTTCTTGCTTTCAAACACCACACCGTTCTTTTCTAGGTGTTTGGTGACCTTCTTGCGTTTGTCGAGTGTCTTGTATTTATAGCAGATTACCAACACCGTCGTGGGTGTAGGTTGCTCAGCATACGATTCGAGCTTGTCGATGGTACGCGACAAATCCTGCGCTTCCTTTACGATCACGACCTGACGCTCGGCCATCATCGGGTAGCGTTTGGCGGTGCCTACGATGTCATCAATCGACACGTCACGACCGTACAAAACCGTTTGGTTGAAACCTTTTTCATCTTCGGAAAGGACATTGTCTTCGATGTACTCGGCGATTTTGTCGATGTAGTACGGCTCCTCCCCCATCAGAAAGTAGACGGGACGGATTTTTCCTGCTTTTATGTCGGTTACAATTTTGGCTGCTTCGTCCATGTATGCCCGGCGGCGATGGGTTTTGTTTATCTTTGCCGTATGCAGAAGCTGAACTTCCCGGCCTACGACTTTCGTTTCAAAAGTAGCGAAAATAAGGTCGCCATCTTCGACGATATCCGCAAAAAATTCGTGGTATTGACGCCAGAGGAGTGGGTACGACAGCACGTGGCGCGCTACCTCATCGACGGAGTGGGTTTTCCGAAATCGCGGGTGAATGTAGAGAAGTTGCTGAAAGTCAACGGACTCACCAAACGCTATGATTTGGTCGTTTTTCATGCTGACGGAAGCATTTTTTTATTGGTGGAATGCAAAGCGCCTCACGTGGGCATTTCGCAGGACACATTCGACCAGATCGCGCGCTATAACCTGACGATGAAAGCCGACTATCTTATGGTCACAAACGGGCTGCATCATTATTTTTGCCGGATGGATTTTGAAAATAGCTGCTACCGGTTCCTGCGGGAACTTCCCCTATACCCCCTGACATGAGCGGAGAGAAAGCAATTGCCGTGATTATCCTCAACTGGAATGGAGTGGCCCTGCTGCAACAATTCCTTCCTAAGGTCGTGGCCCTATCGCCGCAGGCCCAGGTGTACCTGGCCGATAATGCATCCGACGACGACTCGATCGCATGGACGCAAACGCATCTTCCGGACGTGACCATCATCCGCAACGACGGCAACTATGGCTATGCCAAAGGGTACAACCTGGCGCTCCAACAAGTGGAAGAACCGCTTTATGCCTTGGTCAATTCGGATATTGAGGTGACGGAAAATTGGCTGGAGCCGATACTGGAACGTTTCCACAACGAACCCGATACGGCCGTTATACAACCCAAAATTCGGGACTTCAAGGATCCGACCCGTTTTGAGTATGCCGGCGCGGCGGGTGGTTTCATCGATAAATTCGGGTTTCCGTTCTGTCGCGGACGGATTTTTGATACGGTGGAAGTGGATAACGGACAGTACGACGATGCCTGCGATGTTTTCTGGGCGTCGGGTGCGTGCTTTTTTATCCGAAAGGATGTTTTCCGTAAAATGAAAGGCTTCGACGACGACTTCTTTGCCCACCAGGAAG
>DATGXZ010000216.1:0-2272 GCA_035298445.1 Flavobacterium sp. | reverse complement strand
GAGGTCATCAGGATGCAATAGCTCTGCTCGGCACCACGGCCTACGCGACCCCGCAACTGGTGCAACTGCGATAAACCAAAGCGCTCGGCGTTCTCAATGACCATCACGCTGGCATTCGGTACGTTAACGCCGACTTCGATGACGGTCGTTGCTACCATGATCTGGGTCTTGCCTTTGGCGAAGCGCTCCATTTCCGCATCCTTGTCGGCGGGTTTCATTTTGCCGTGTACGATGGAAATGGCGTAGTCGGGGAGGGGGAAATCGCGGGAAATGCTCTCGTATCCGTCCATCAGGTCCTTAAGGTCCATCTTTTCCGACTCTTTGATGAGGGGATAGACGATGTATACCTGCCGGCCTTTCGCAATCTCATCCTTCAGGAATTTCCACACTTTCAAACGATTGGCGTCATACCGATGTACGGTCTGTATGGGTTTCCGTCCTTTTGGCAACTCGTCGATTACCGACACGTCCAGGTCGCCATACAAACTCATGGCCAGGGTGCGCGGAATAGGGGTGGCGGTCATCACCAACACATGCGGCGGTATCGTATTCTTCTTCCACAATTTCGACCGTTGCTCCACGCCAAAACGGTGCTGCTCGTCGATGATGGCGAGGCCGAGGTTGTGGAACCGCACTTTATCCTCCAGCAAGGCATGGGTACCTACGAGGATGTGAAGTTGTCCGTTCTCAAGGCTTTCATGTATTTCCGCGCGTGCTGTCGGTCGCGTAGAACCGGTCAACAACCGGATACTGACGTCCATCTCACGTGCCAGTTCGGCGAGTCCGTTATAGTGCTGTGTCGCCAATATTTCCGTTGGGGCCATGATACACGCCTGGAAGCCGTTCCCGATGGCAATCAACATCGCCATAAAGGCTACGATGGTCTTACCTGAACCCACATCACCCTGTAACAACCGGTTCATCTGGGCCGGTTTGCCCATATCATTCCGGATCTCCCGGATGACGCGCTTCTGCGCTTCCGTTAGCTCGAATGGTAGGTGTTTTTCGTAAAACTCAGTGAATTTATCACCCACCACCTGGAACGCGTGCCCCTTGATTTTCTGCTTCCGAACCAGGTTCTTGGTAATCAGTTGCAGTTGGATGAAAAACAACTCCTCAAACTTCAGCCGGTACCGCGCGCGCGCCAGTGCCTCGTTTCCGGTCGGAAAGTGCAGGTTGAACAGCGCCTCTCTCTTGGGCATGAGCTTGAGGTCGTCGAGTATCCAGGGCGGTAGGGTTTCGTGGATGTGGTCGCGTACATCCCCAAACAATTGCTGCATCATCTTGTTGACAACGCGATTGGAAATGCCGCGGTTACCCAGGGTTTCGGTCGACGGGTACACGGGTTGCAGGGCCGAGCGCAGGCTTTGTTCGTGCTCCGACAGCAATTCGATTTCCGGATGGGGCATGCTGAACGTGCCGTTGAAGGCATTCGCTTTGCCAAAGATCACCACCGGAACGCCCAGTTTCAGGCTTTCCCGGATCCATTTGATGCCCTGGAACCAGATGAGCTCCATTTGGCCGGTATCGTCCGCAAACGTCGCTACCAAACGCTGTCCGCGCTTCTGTTCCACGGTTTTGACATGGATGATCTTCCCAATCAACTGCACATCGGCACCCGACTCGCGCAATTCGTTCACACGGTAATAGCGCGTGCGGTCGATATACCGATTCGGGAAAAAATGCAGCAGGTCCTCGAAGGTACGTATGGCTACTTCCTTACGAAGTAACTCGCCCCGCGCGGGACCGACGCCTTTGAGATATTCGATGGGAGTCTGTAGAAGCGACATGCCGTTGTTTGACGTAAAGATACTTGTCTGCCCCCAAAATGACAATTTCGGATGCAAATACGGCGAAAGGTACGATGCTTCGCGAAAACGCGGTTACGGTTTTTCCGCAATTTTATCCTGTAAAATACCCCATTCGGTATGTAACGGAAACCCTCGTTCGCGCCCGTACTTTTGAATAAAACATCCTATGGAAACCGATCACACCCACCGATTTGATGGAAAAGAAGACAAAGGCTACCACCAAAAACCCTTTGAAGACAATGCCGACCCACTGTCCCAGATAGATCCGGTTTCAGCCGGGTTGGCCGGGGAAAACGAGGGAACCACGACGTCGGGCGAAAGCGATACAAATGAAAGGGAAAAGGCGCCTGTTCCCCATGCAGACGGCACAAATCCATCGGCGACCGAAGACGCCCAATCGATTGACGACGGTGCCCGCCTGACGCAGCATCCGGACGGAAACGACTGATTAGCGTTCGAAC
>DATGXZ010000215.1:0-4266 GCA_035298445.1 Flavobacterium sp. | reverse complement strand
ATGTCCTGATCACCTATGGAACCGGCATGACGGGAGTCGTCAATAAGTTCCAACGGATCCTGGGCCTGCGGTTACCCGAACACCTGAAAGCGACCGTGCCGCCGACCGAACGTCCGGTGGTGTTCATTTCCCACATGGAGCACCATTCGAATCAAACGTCCTGGTTGGAGACAACGGCGGATGTAGTGGTGGTGCCCTCGTGTCCGGAAGGACTCCTTTGCCTCGAAACCTTCGAAAACGAAGTCCGCAAATACGAAGACCGCTCGCTAAAGATCGCATCGATTACCGCCTGTTCGAATGTTACGGGTATCCGGACGCCGTATCACGAAGTAGCGAAAGTGATGCACCGCCATGGTGGACTCTGTTTCGTTGATTTCGCCTGTTCAGGGCCGTATGATACGATAGACATGCACCCCGCCGATCCGGAGTGTTCGTTGGATGCCATTTTCTTCTCGCCACATAAGTTCCTCGGTGGACCCGGAAGCACGGGTATCCTCGTCTTCAATCGCAAACTCTACCACAACCTCGTACCAGATAATCCGGGCGGTGGCACGGTCAGCTGGACGAACCCTTGGGGTGAACACAAATACATCAGCGATATTGAAGTCCGTGAAGACGGCGGAACTCCCGGTTTCCTACAAGTCATCCGGGCCGCTCTTGCCATCCGGCTGAAAGAAGAAATGGGTGTCGATAAGATACACGAACGGGAAGAAGAGCTGATCTCCTTCGTATTCAATGAATTGGAGGCCATTCCAAACCTCCATATACTGGCCGAAAAACAAAAGGACCGACTGGGGATTTTTAGTTTTTACATCGACGGACTCCACTTTAACCTTGCCGTGAAGTTGCTGAACGACCGTTTCGGTATACAGGCCCGCGGCGGTTGCAGTTGTGCCGGCACCTATGGACATTACCTGCTTAATGTCGACCAGGAAACGTCGCACAGTCTGACGTGCATGATCGATTCAGGTGACCTTCATGAAAAACCGGGATGGGTGCGGATGTCGATCCATCCAACTACCACCAACGATGAAATCCGCTATGTGTGCGAGGCGATTGGGCAATTGGCAGCGCACCATGAAGAATGGGCCACGGACTACCATTACGACCGGAAATCAAACGAGTTTCGCCACCACAACGCCGTGTCGTTTGAACGCGACCTGGTTACACGGTGGTTTCCTGCATAACCGGCTTTTTCTTTTTACCGGTGTGCTTCCAGCGCTTGTGCGTCCAGAAGTAGAATTCCGGCGCTTCGAGTATTTGTTTCTCTACTTCCTTTAAGTATTTGGTAGTAATCTCGTAATCGCGGTACTCCCTCGGATTTTCCGCCAACGGGATAATCGTCGCTTCATAATAGCCCCGCTTCTTCTTCGTAACGCGGCAATAGGCGATGTTGAGGTCGAGTTTCTTCGCCAACATCTCCCCACCGGTGTGGATGGGAACCTCCTCGCCCATAAACGTGTCCCAGTGGCGCGCCTTCGTAAGTTGGGGCGATTGGTCGCCGAGAAAACCGTAGACGGCCAAAATACCTTCTTCTTTCTGTTGGTGTAACACTTCGATGGCTTTTTGGGCCTCAATGAGTTCGGTATTGAGGCGCGCACGGATATCCCGTACCAATTTGTCGAAACGGCGGTTGGCGATGCGTTTATAGACCGCTGCCGTACGATACACATGGATATGCTCGGCCATCACGATCAGCCATTCCCAACTGGCGTAGTGGGCGCACATGAGGATCAGACTCCGGCCGGTTTTCTCATACTCGTGGAGTAATTCGATATTGGTGTAGCGAAAACGCCGGTTCATCTCTTTGGTAGAAATGGTCAGCGTTTTGATCATTTCGAGGAACATGTCGCACATATGGGCATAAAACTTCCGTTCCACCACACGACGTTCCGCCACTGAAAGATGGGGAAGGGCGATGTCAAGGTTTTTACGGACGGCTTTCTTCCGGTAGCCAAACACACGATAGACAAAGAAGTACGTCAGGTCAGAGAGCGCGTAGAGCAAAGGAAACGGAAGGACGGAAATGCACCAAAGCAGCGGATACAGCAACCAAAAGGCGAGTAATTGCATGCAATCATAATTTGGGGCAAATATAGGTCGATTTCTTGTGAATTTCTTAAATTCCGATGTACTTAACATCTTATGTAATACCTTCGCCCGGTATGAATGAACTCTTACAACCCGCCTTACTTGTCATCATCGCCGTGACGGCTTTCGTCAGTTTCAAGGGCTTCGACGACCTTTCGTTTTTCCGTAAATACGAGTTTCATATCGGAAGTATCCGGGCCGGACAACACTATCGGATGCTGACGTCGGGCTTTCTGCATGCCGACATCATGCACTTCGGCTTCAACATGTTGACGTTGTATTTTTTTGCACCAAAGCTGATTCTTGGCATGGGCTCTTTTTGGTTTCTCGTGATCTATTTTGGAAGCCTTGCTTTCGGAAGCCTTTTTACACTTTATTTTCATAAAGATGAGTACAGTTATCGTGCGATAGGTGCCTCGGGAGCCGTGACCGGAGTATTGTATGCCGCCATCCTGCTGGATCCCGATATGTCACTCTACCTGATGTTCATTCCGATCCCTATTCCAGGTTATATATTTGGCATTTTGTACCTGTTCTATTCCATTTATGGCATGCGCACCCGAACCGACAACATCGGGCACACCGCCCACTTTGGCGGCGCGGTAGGCGGTTACCTCCTGACCTTGGCACACCAACCGGATCTGGTCTCACGCCACCTCCCAATCGTCGTACTCCTCGCGGTTCCCATCGTAGTGCTTTTCATTTTGGCCAAGTCCGGAAAGCTCTGACCCTGTTTACAAACCTTTAATACATATTGACTATGAAAAAGATTTTTTTAATGACCGTTCTGTTGGCTGGCGCCTCTGCCTGGGCACAACTTCCGCCACCCGTACCCCAGCAACCCGCGTTAATCACGGTGAATGGCGAGGGTAAAGTAAAAGTGGCCCCCGACCAGGTGAGCATCAACGTGTCGATCGAGACCAAAGGGTCGAAGGCGGCCGATGTGAAGAAAGAAAATGACACCCGCACCGATGCCGTGGTGAAATACATCCGGAAGGCAGGCATCGCAGACGCCGATTTCCGCACCCAACGCGTGACGCTCAACGACGAATACGACTACGAAAAGAAAAAGCACAACTACGTTGCCACGCAAACCATCCGCATCCTGATCCGTGATTTAGCAAAGTATGACGGATTGATGGAAGGCCTTGTCGACCAGGGCGTCAACAACATTTACGGCATCGAATTCGCCTCTTCAAAAGCGGAAACCCTCAAGTCGGAAGCCCGCAAAAAAGCGATTGAAGACGCCCGGAAGAAAGCCCTCGACTTTACGTCCGCACTGGGACAGCAATTGGGTATGGCGTATACGGTCACCGACAATTCCCCGGTAGATTACCCGCGTCCGATGTATGAAATGCGAGCCATGGCCATGGCTAAAGACGTGATGGGCGGCAATGATACACTGGCAGCCGGTGAGATTGAAATAAGTGCCCTGGTAAGCGTGAGTTTTATTTTGAGGTAGGGAAGAAGTGACTGAGGAACTGAGTAACTGAGTAACTGAGTAACTGAGGAACTGAGGAACTGAGGAACTGAGGAACTGAGGAACTGAGCGACTTAGCGACTCACGGATCCCAAACAAAGAAGGGACGATCTCTATTGGAGACCGTCCCTTTTCTATTGGATCGTTCAAGACGTCAAGCAACGGAAGCCTCCGCTGTAACTCTGGCCTTTTCCGGTCTTCTTACATTTCCTCGCTTGCGTCCTTTTCTACGCTAACTAAGCTTCTCAGTTCCTCCGTTCCTAGATCCTTCACTCGCTTCTAAAGTCCACCGACGCCGAATTCACGCAATACCGTTGTCCGGTTTCTGTCGGGCCATCGTCAAAAACGTGTCCCAGGTGGCTGCCACAGGTCGCACATAGGATTTCCGTGCGGATCATCCCATGCGTTCGGTCTTGCACATACTCGATTTTACCCGGAAGCGCCTCGTCAAACGACGGCCAACCACAATGGGAATTGAACTTAGAGTCACTCGCGAAAAGCGGTTCCCCACACGCGCCACAGGCATACGTGCCCTGTTCGAAATGAAGGTTGTATTTTCCGGTATGCGGAAACTCGGTTCCCTTTTGCCGTAGGATTTTATAGCGTTCGGGGCCGAGTTGCTCCAGCCATTCGGCTTCGGTTTTTTGGATTTTGTAGGAGGAGTTCATGGTTGATAGTTGATAGTTGATAGTTGA
>DATGXZ010000214.1:0-6723 GCA_035298445.1 Flavobacterium sp. | reverse complement strand
GTTCCTTATCGGTCAGCGCAAAGCGAACCGTTTTGGATTCACCCGGTTGCAGGTCGACCAACTCAAATCCTTTCAATTCTTTTACCGGGCGTGTCAAGCTCGCGGCAACGTCACGGATGTACAATTGCACTACTTCACGTCCGGCGCGCTTACCCGTATTGGTTACCGTTACCGATACATTCACCGTTTGCCCTTTCTTCTGTTGGCGTGCTACCTCCAGTTTCTGGTAGCGGAACTGGGTGTAGGTCAGTCCGTGGCCGAAGACGAATTGCGGCGTTTTCTCGCTATCGGTGTAGTGTGACCAAAAGACGTTCTGGTCAGTGTTGACCGGCCGTCCGGTGTTGAATTGACCGTAATACATCGGGACTTGCCCCACATTGCGCGGGAACGACATCGGCAGTTTTCCGCTTGGGTTATAGTCGCCGTACAATACCTCGGCAACGGCGTTTCCGGTTTCGGTACCCAAATGCCAGGCCTCTACGATAGCCGGAATATGTTCTGCAGCCCACGGCAACGCCAACGGACGGCCGTTGTTCAGTACCAATACGATATTCGGGTTGACTTTATATACTTCTTCCAGCAACTCTTGTTGCAGGCCCGGAAGTCCTAATTCGGTGCGGCTGCGCCCTTCACCACTCTGGAACCCGTGTTCGCCGAGCACCATTACCACTACATCCGCTTCTTTGGCGGCTTTCAATGCCGAAGGGAAGCCAGATCGATCGGTCGTGTTGAAGACCAACTCTTTCGTAAAAGCCGTTTCGCCTTTGACCAGGTCGGCGCCTTTTTCATAGACCAGTTTGTTGCCGTCGTAACGCTTCATGCCAGCCAGGACCGACACGGCGGTATGGTCGTCGGACGCGATTCGCCAGCTACCCAACGGACTATTGTCGTCGGCGGCCAGCGCCCCGATCAGGGCAATTTTCTTGCCTTGTTTGGGAAGGGGCAGCAGTTGTCCTTCGTTTCGCAACAATACAATCGATTTGCGGGCCATATCCAGGACAGCTTCGCGGTGTGCTTTGCTGCCGATGGTCTTTTCGCGTGCCTCGTCGCAACGACGGTACGGATTGTCGAACAGGCCGAGTTCAAACTTCACCCGCAGGATGCGTCGGACGGCATCGTCGATGACCGATTCCTGCACGTTGCCTTCCCGCACCAATTGTGCAAGGTGTGTGACATAGGCCGATGCTTCCATGTCCATATCAGATCCGGCTTCTGCCGCTTTTTCTGCCGCTTCCGCGAGATTAGCCGCGTAGCCGTGGGTGACCATTTCACCGATTGAGGCCCAGTCGGAGACGACAAATCCGTCGAATTTCCATTTTCCTTTCAGGATGTCACGCTGCAGGAGGTGGTTGCCCGTGGCCGGGATGCCGTTCAGGAGGTTGAAGGCATTCATCATCGTTCGGACCCCAGCATTTCGAGCTGCTTCGAACGGTGGCAGTACGACGTTGTATAAGGTAGCATTTCCGATATCGACGGTATTGTAATCGCGACCGCCTTCTGCAAATCCATACGCAGCGAAGTGCTTGGCACAGGCCGCGATGGAACTGGGCGACGTGAGATCCGTTCCCTGGAATCCTTTCACGCGGGCAGCGGCGACTTTACTTCCGAGGTACGGATCTTCCCCGGCGCCTTCCATCACGCGTCCCCAACGGGCATCACGTGAGATGTCGACCATCGGGCCAAACGTCCAGTCGATACCGGCGGCAGACGCTTCATCGGCGGCTACGCTGGCGGAACGGCGAATGGCGTCGAGATCCCAACTGGCCGCTTCGGCAAGGGGAATGGGACTAAGGGTTTTGTATCCGTGGATGACGTCAAAACCAATGATCAGCGGAATACCCAACCGCGTTTGCTCAACGGCGATTTTCTGCACGGCCCGAACGTTTTCGACACCGCGGACGTTCAACATCGAACCCACCCAACCTTTGCGAAGGTGTTCGTATTTCTTTTCGGCAGAGCCGCCTTGCGGAGCCGGACCGGTGACATCCCAGAAACCGTTGTATTGGTTCATCTGGCCGATTTTTTCCTCAAGGGTCATTTGCTGCATCAACAGGGTGACGCGTTCTTCAATGGGCTTTTTCGGATCAAGGTGCGGTTTGGTTTGCGCGTTCATCATAGGGGACAAAAAGGTGGCGAGCGCTACGGCTGCTAGTGGTTTTTTCATCGTTATTCGGTTTGGAAGGTCGAGGCTGGGAGCCTGGCGGAGTTGAACAAATCGGAGACTGCGTCGCTACGCAGGGCATAGCGTACACGTGTAGGGGATGTAACATCACGACACGACAGGATGACCTGGTTGCCTGAAATGCGGGCTTCGGCGGTGTGGAAGACACCGTCGGCACCTGCTATTTCAAAAAGGGTGGTTTTTTTAGAGGTAAAATGGAGACCGTCGGCATGGCGGAATTGAACGATTGCTTTTCGACCGTCGGTGTGCCATCCTTCGTACAGTGGTCCCTGGTTTTCCCCTTTTTGTAGACCGTAGACATCAGCCAGCGCCAATCCGGCCAGTCGGCGCCCCACCGGTTTCTTATTTTGGGGATGGATATCGTCGATGGTCGATACGTCGGAGATCACGACCATCCCAACTTTTTCCGTCATCGAAAGTACTTTTCGCTGAGCGTTCCGGACGATGCCGCCCCCGAACTCGTTGTTTTCGTATTTGTAAGGCGCAATCTGGACGACATAGAAGGGAAACGTGTAGCCCCAGGCAGCACGCCATGAGGAAATCAAGGCCAAAAGTGTCGTTTCATAATGGGCCGCGCCCGTGTTTGACTCGCCCTGGTACCAGAGTGCACCCGCGATACGATAGGGTATCAAAGGATGGATCATGGCGTTATACGCGTTGCCCGGCAGGTGTGGACTCCATTGGTTATTGGTCAGCGCGGCGGCCGCCTGCTTCAGGTAGTCATCGGATGCGATGGTGGTTTCCGGAATCCAGATCTCCGCCGGACTTCCACCCCAGGCCGACACGATCAGGCCAATCGGGACGTCGGGCATTTCTTCGCGCAGTCGTTTCGCAAAAAAGTACGCCACCGAACTGCTGTTTTTCATGACCTCCGGAGTGATGGATTGCCACGTAACCGGCACGTCTTCCTGTGGAAAGCGCGACGCTTTTTTGGTAATGGTCGCGATGTGAATCAACGGGTCGTTGGCCTGTGCGACTTCCGCTTCGCGATCGACAAGTCCCCACGACGGGGTCATTTCCATATTTGATTGCCCTGAGCACAGCCAGACTTCACCGAGCCAGACATCCTGGATTATCCGTTCGTTCCACCCTTTGATACGGATGGTGTAAGGGCCACCGGCAGTGCCTGTCTTTAAGGTAAGTGAGAAGTGGGCCATTGCCGTTCCTTTGGTCTTGTATTCGGCGCCATCCCATGAGGTAGTAACAACGATTTCTTCCGACGGATTGGCGTATCCCCAAAAGGTCACCTCGCTGTTCCGCTGGAGGACCATTCCGTCTGAAAACACCGATGGCAATGATACGTTGGCACGACCGAACAGGCTGATGCCGAAAAAGGTCAGGAGGGGTAGGATCCTACTTTTCATCCAGTAGTTTTTTTAGGAAAGGCGTTAGTTCGGACGCCATTTTTTGATCGTCTTCCTTGCTTGGATGGTACCCACAACCCTTCGGTTCCATCGGCTGGAAGGTGAAGCGACGCAACGTACCAGTTGGGAAGGCAGCCTGTATGGTATCAAGGGCGGCCATAAGTGTGGCGTGGCGCTCGCCGTTGAGCATGGGGCTCGACAATAACACGATCTGCGCCTTCGGGTAGCGTTGTTGCAGCATCTTTATAAAGGCGATGTAATTGTCGGTAAATTGTTTGGCGTCGAACGGTGTGCGGGGCTTTTTTCCGTCACCGGCCGAGAGGTCGTTGGTGCCGAGGCAAATGGTCACGATATCCGGCTGGAACGTCGCATCGAAGGGACGGGGGTCGGATTCACGTAAGGCTAATTTCCCGTAGACTTCGGGCATGATTTCCGATTCGGAATTTTCCGTGTTCCAGTTGCGGTACATCCCCATTCCCGACACCGAACTTAGCAGGAAGTCGGCATGGAGTGCGCGGGCGGTAATAGGGGCATACGACCAATAGGCATTGTGTTGGTCGTACCATTCTCCGGATCCACACGGAAGTGCACTTTCGTCGTTCCCCATGCCACAGGTGATGCTGTCGCCGATGAATTCGATGCGTTTGCGCTTTTTGGCTTTGCCCGGCGATACGATCTTTGCGGTAGTACCCAGAAAATCGACGAACCCGTTTTGGGCTTCGGTGGCTTTGTAGACGACCAGTCGGTGCCGACCGGATTTGGTGACTGCAACAGGATAGGAGGTGGGACTTCCGGATTCAATGCGTATGCGGCCCAGATACGTTCCGTCGAGTTCGAGGCTGACGTAATTGTGGTGAGGGTAGTCGTCAACCGACGCGAGCGTGAGTTGGCAGTCAGTGCCCTCAAACTCGAAAGCAACGAAAGAGGCCGCGCCGATTAGTCGAATACCCTTGTCGGATAAGGGCGCCACGCGTCCGCCGGTCTCAAGGTTTGTTTGTGCGTGTAAGGTGGCCACCCCCAACAGGCAGGTGATCAGAAAGAAAACCGTTCTCATGAGCGTAAAAATAACGGAAAACGGGTATTGGAATTGATACGATAGTTTCAATCTCTTCAAAAAAAACACCCGATTGTATCGGTGGCTACGACGATAACACCGCGAAAAGACGGGGAAATCGAAAATAATGTCGCTACTTTGCCAACGATGACGACGTATGTTTTTGATAAGTTTTTTTCGGGTGTTGTGTACGGTCGCGATGACCTGAACCTCACGGAATTCGAGGAGTGTGTCTTTACCGATTGCGATTTCACCGCTACTAATTGTATTGGATTGACCTTCATATCGTGCACCTTCCGACGCTGCCGTTTCGATGGGGCACAGTTGAACCATACGGCCTATCGAACCGTTTTTTTTGAGGAATGCCGTTTCGGGGGATGCAATTTCGCGATGTCAGACAAGCTCATCTTCGAAGTACATTTTACCGACTGCATCCTTGACTTTGCCAAGTTCTATGGCCTGCGCATGAATGCTGCGACGTTTACCCGATGCAGCCTGGTGGCGGTCGACTTTATGGCGTGTGACCTACAGAATGTGGTGTTCGATCAATGCGACCTGTATCGGGCGGAATTCGAAAAAGCCGACGCACGTCGGTGTGATTTCAGCAGCAGCCGTAACTACACGCTACATCCGGGGCGTACGAAGGTGCAACGGGCGTTGTTTTCACGCGACGGATTGGCCGGCCTCGTTAGTGGTTTCGGCGTGCAGGTGGTAGAGTAAGCTAGTGATGTTTACTCGGCCAGCCGTACCTCAAATAGCTTATCCCAGTTTTTGCCGGTAATGAAGAAGGTATTGGTTTTGGGATTGTAGGCAATGCCGTTCAATACCTCGGCCGTACTTGATTTGAGTTCCTTGCGGAGTTTAGAGAAGTCGAGTACTTTTTCAACGACTCCGGTCGCCGGATCGATCACCGCTACAAGGTCTTTCTGCCAAACGTTTCCGTAGATTTTGCCGTTGGCATACTCAAGTTCATTCACGGCTTTGATCTTGCGGGTTCCGGCGTACACATTAACGAAGGAAAGGTGTTTTTGTGTGGCCGGGTCAACCTTCCATATTTTCTCGGTTCCGTCGGATTGGAAAATATGGGTATCGTTGTGGGTCATACCCCAACCTTCGATGTTTTGGTCATAGGTGAACTTTTTCTCGAGTTTCCAGGTATCGGCGTTGTAGATGAATCCGGTTTTTTCCTGCCAGGTCAACTGATAGATCTTCCCACCAAATACAGTGATGCCTTCACCAAAATATTCGCCTGACAAGTCTTGCTGGCGAAATACTTTCCCCGTTTTATAGTCGTATTTCCGGATCCAGGATTTCCCCTTTTGTCCGGTACTTTCTATGAGCGTATCGCGGTAGAATTCCAATCCTTCCGTAAAGGCCTCCACATCATGCGGATACGTATTGACCACGGTGTAGCTGAGGGGCGCAGGTTCAGTGGAGGCAACGATTTCCACCCGGCTTGACGTCTCTTCTGGTTTGACGTCTCCGGCATAGACTTTTGCCGTCACCTCGCGATAGCCCAGGGGAAGATTGGCCAATGTATAGGTGAGTTTTTCACCCGCTGCTACTCGTTTTCCATCTACAAACCACGCGACACTATCGATGTCACGTTCGCCCGGATTGGCCACTGCGAGATTGAGCTTGTCGCCATTTTTGTAATAGGCCTGCAGGTTACTCTCGTCGATGGCAAACGGATCGTCTTTGCCACAGGAAACCGCCAACAGGCATAAAGAGGTGAACGCGAACAGTTTGGATGTCTTCATGTCGGATGTATTTCGAAAAAAGCACAGGCCGCGTCAATTCTGGGCCCGGGCGCTTGCGAAAATACGAATTAATCGTATATTTGCAACGGCAAGTCCTGCACGACCAGCTCCTGCAGAATCCCCCAGGATGGGAACATAGCAAGGGTATGTGGTTGTAGCGGTGCGATGCAGTAAGCTTGCCATTTTTTTTCTTTTTTTGTCTTCCTTCGGGGAGATTTTTTTTGCCCCATAAGTGTCAAAAAAGGCAAGTACTTCTCACCTTATTCCTCTCTATTCTTTTAACAAAATGTGCGGCTTTCCCGTACTGCTATGTCGTCGGGAAAGGGTATTTTGCGTTAGGGGAGGGGCGGATGCGTCCCTTAC
>DATGXZ010000213.1:0-7400 GCA_035298445.1 Flavobacterium sp. | reverse complement strand
GTATGACGCTTCCATGCGTACGTACCCCAACCTCGACACTCAGGTGCAGATCACCCGTATCGAAGTGTGGGTGACCAACCGCCAGAACCGCGTGAGTACCACCGAAAACAACCTTCGTAACATCATCGCCCTACAGGATTTGGGTGAAGCACGACTCGTAGGCCGTGCCGACAATGAAATCGTCAACCTGGCACCACTGCCGGGCGACTTCTTCACCGATCCGGTACCACCGGCTACCCAGTCGTCGGAACACCCGGCCGATAACTCGAACAACAAATACGACCCGGCGCTCATTACGACCGGAGGTGGTTACCTTACCACTGCCATTCGCGACGTGACCCAGCCGAAAGAAAACG
This sequence comes from Flavobacterium sp., assembly GCA_035298445.1. GTDB lineage: Bacteria > Bacteroidota > Bacteroidia > Flavobacteriales > Flavobacteriaceae > Flavobacterium. The sequence goes on along the minus strand of DATGXZ010000213.1, from coordinate 7,044 downwards.
CCTTCGCCCCAACCGTGAGCGCGCAGGTAAGTGAAGGGCAGGACTACGCCAAACTCGAGAATGCGCGGAAACTCGCACCGAGTGAATATACCTACCATCCAAAACTCGGTTACATCTCGTTACAGCAGCGACTCGCCAATGACGAAGTGTTGGCAGTAGCGTATCAATATACCATCGGCGGACAGGTGTACCAGGTAGGGGAATTTGCCAACGACGGCGTTTCCTCGACGGTCGTGGATGGCGGCACCGATACCCAGCCCGATGTGACCGGTGTAAGTACCCAGAGTCTCGTCCTGAAAATGCTGAAAAGCAACCTGACGGTCGTTAAAAACAGTGTAACCGGTTTCACGACTCCGGTGTGGAACCTGATGATGAAGAACGTCTACCAGATCGCGCCGGGCGGACAGTTGGAGCAGGAAGATTTCCGATTCAACATCCTCTATTCCGATCCGTCGCCGCTGAACTACATCACCGCGGCCGGAAACCCGCCACTGCCGTTGCCGGTAGATACCGATGCGACCGACAATGTCGATGAGGATGTAGCCGAAACGCCACTTCTACGCGTTTTTGGTGTGGATCGCCTGAATGCTACAAATGACCCACAGCCACGAGGTGACGGTTTCTTCGACTTCGTACCCGGGCTTACGGTCGATACCCAATACGGTCGTATCATCTTCACCAGCGTAGAGCCATTTGGGGAATTCCTCTTCAACAAACTACGTACTGACAATCCGGCGGAGAACTATAATGATCCGGCAACCTATAACGCGAACCAGGCCAAGTATGTCTACCGCAGCCTGTATCGCGATACCCCTGCCGCCGCCCTCCAGAATTCTGACAAGAACAAATTCGAACTCCGTGGTCGCTACAAATCGACCACTGGTGACGGCATCGCCATTGGCGCCTACAACGTGCCGCGAGGTTCGGTGGTGGTGACAGCCGGCGGACGGCGCCTGCAGGAAGGCGTTGATTATACCGTTAACTACCAGTTAGGACGCGTACAGATACTTGACCCGTCGTTGCAGGCCTCCAATACGCCGATCCAGATTTCACTTGAGAACAACTCGGTATTCGGGCAACAAACCCGCCGCTTCATGGGGTTGAACGTCGAGCACAAGTTCTCGGATAAGTTCATCGTGGGCGCGACCTTCCTGAAAATGACCGAAAGGCCGTTTACACAGAAATCAAATTACGGACAGGAATCCGTCAACAATACCATCTACGGTTTCAACACCACTTTTTCGAGTGAAGTGCCGTTCCTGACACGGTTGGTGAACAAGCTTCCGAATATGGATACCGACGTGATGTCGAATATCTCCTTCCGCGGTGAAGTGGCCTTCCTGACACCTAACACGCCGAAAGCCGACCGCTTTGAAGGTGAAGCTACTATCTACGTCGACGATTTCGAGGGGTCACAGACGACCATCGACATGAAATCGGCGCTGGCGTGGAGTCTGTCGAGCGTGCCGCAGGATACCGCTACCAATGATTTCAATTTCGGGGGCGAGTTTTTCGACGACCTTCAGTACGGATATAAGCGGGCGAAACTCGCTTGGTACACTATCGATCCATTGTTCTACACCAGCCAACGGCCCGGAGACATCTCGGATGCCGATATGTCGTTGAACCGCACGCGTAGGGTCTACATCCGCGAACTGTTTCCGGAAACCGACATCGCAGACGGCCAGCAGACCGTTGTCAATACGTTGGACCTTACGTATTACCCTACCGAACGGGGACCTTATAACTTCAACCCATCCGCCGCAGGAACAGGCACGCTTTCGAACCCAGCCAGTAACTTTGGGGGTATCATGCGCGCCATTACCTCTACGAATTTCCAACAGAGCAACGTAGAGTATATCCAGTTCTGGATGATGGACCCGTATTACACGGCCGACCCCGACCGGGAGAATCCGGCGAATACCGGTAAACTCTTCTTCAACCTCGGTGAAATTTCAGAGGATGTCTTGCGCGACGGTAAGAAGCAGTATGAAAATGGCCTTCCGGACGCAGAAGGCGGCCAGTTGACCACTCCAAGTTCCTGGGGATTGGTACCGTCGTCCCAATCATTGATCTATGCGTTCGACACCAGCGATGCCAACCGAAATATACAGGATATCGGCCTTGACGGTCTTACCGATGTCGATGAAGCAACGAAATACCCGCTGTTTGGAGGTATTAAAGACCCGGCAGCGGATAACTTCCAGTTCTATCTTAGCGCCGAAGGAACGGTGTTGGAACGATACAAAAATTACAACGGACTTCAGGGCAATTCACCGATTTCAGTGACCGATACAAGCCGCGGCAGCACCACCTATCCGGATGTAGAGGATATCAACCGCGATAATACGATGAACACCATCGACGCGTACTACCAGTACAGCATCGACATCGATCCGGCTAAGATGACGGTCGGCCAGAACTTCATTACGGATGTACGCGAAACGACATCGGTAGTGCCAGGCCCAGGCAACCAGTCGGTTCCGGTGCGTTGGTACCAGTTTAAGATTCCGATCGATCAGGGAGAGAACACCGAGAGATACGGCGCGATTGAAGGTTTTGCCTCAATCCGTTTTATGCGGATGTTCCTAACCGGATTTACAGAGGATGTAACCCTTCGTTTTGGTACGCTTGACCTCGTACGCGGAGAATGGAGACGCTATGTGAATTCACTGGAGTATGTAGGTAGTGCAGAGGAAGATCCAAGTGACGATCCCACTTCTTTCGATGTGTTGTCGGTGAATGTACAGGAAAACAACAGCCGTTCGCCGATTCCGTATGTTACGCCCCCTGGAGTGGTACGCGAGCAGTTGTATAACAATAATACCGTCATCAACCAGAACGAACAGTCACTTTCGTTGCGGGTATCCGGACCAGATCCGGATGGCGGACTCGAGCCAGGTGATGCGCGCGCTGTTTTCAAGAACGTTAGCGTTGACATGCGCCAGTTCAATAAACTTAAGATGTTCCTTCACGCGGAGTCACTGGTGTCGGATATCGATGCGACCCGTTTGGAGGACAATGAGCTCTCCGCCATTCTGCGATTCGGGAACGACTTCACCCAGAACTATTATGAAGTAGAACTTCCTTTAAAAGTCACCCGATGGGATGATTCGTCGACCGAGGAGAAAGTCTGGCCGGAGGAAAACAGCGTTGATCTCAGTCTCGCACTCCTGACCAAACTCAAGGTCTATGCGATGCAGAATCCGGGCGAACTGGACGAACAGGGGGTATTGACCAAGTGGGAAGACGAACTGCAACCTGATTTGGCGGATAAACCGAACAAACTACGATTGCGTATCAAGGGTAATCCGAACTTCGGACTCGTGCGCACGCTCATGGTCGGCCTTCGGAACAATACACTCAATGGTTCCGACCCGGATGGGAATACGTTTACACCCCGTAAAATCAAGGGAGAAGTGTGGTTCAACGAACTGCGTTTGGCCCAAATGGACAACAAAGGGGGTATGGCCGCCGTCGCCAGTCTTGACGCCAACCTGGCTGATTTTGCGACGATTTCGGCAACAGGGAAAATCAGTACGATTGGTTTCGGTGGACTTGAAGACGGACCGAATGAGCGGAGTAGGGAAGACCTGAAACAGTATAATATCGTTACCAACATTAACCTCGGTAAGTTACTTCCAAAGAAATGGGGCGTCAATCTTCCGTTTAACTATGGGGTGGGCGAGGAGATCATTACACCAGAGTACGACCCGTTCAACCAGGATATCCGTCTCGATGAGTTATTGGACGGCACGACCGACCAGGCCGAACGCGAGAACCTGCGCAACCGTGCCATTGAATACACCAAGACGAAGAGCATCAATTTCATCGGGGTCAAAAAAGAACGTGCTCCTGAACAAAAGCCGCACGCGTACGACCCGGAGAACCTGACATTGACCTATTCTTTCAACGAGACCAAGAAGCACGATTACGAAATCGAAGACTATCTCGACCAGCAGGTACGTACCCAGGCCGATTATACCTATTCCTTCCAGAACAAACCGTTTGAGCCGTTGAAGAATAACAAGTTCCTGAAAAAGAGCAGCTATTGGAAGATGCTGAGCGATTTCAACTTCAACTACCTGCCCTCGAACATTAACTTCAGTGCATCGGTCATCCGCCAGTTCAACCGCCAGCAATTCCGCCAGGTAGACGTAGCCGGTATCGGACTCGATCCGTTGTACCGCCGCAACTACCTGTTCAACTACCAATACGGCTTCAACTACAACCTGACCAAGGCCTTTAAGATCAACTATACAGTAACCGCCAGCAACATCGTACGAAGCTATTTCAACCGCGAGACGCAGGAAATCGACAACAGCTTTACAATCTGGACTGACTATTGGAATACGGGTGAACCAAACCAGTATACCCAACAAGTTACAGCAAACTACGAACTGCCGTTGAATAAGCTGCCATTCCTGTCATTCGTGAAGTCGACGTATACGTATACCGGTGATTTCAACTGGCAGCGTGGTTCCGACGCTATGCGTAACTTCCAGGATATTGATGGTAACAGCTGGGATTTGGGTAATACCATCCAGAACAACGGGGCACACCGCCTGAATACGACCCTGAACATGGACCTCCTGTATAAGTACCTCGGATTGGTCAAGGGCGGTAGGAAGAACAACCAGCCCGCACGTCCGACGGCAGCGCCGAAGCCGGGAGAGAAGGTACAGAACCAACGCGCCACCCCTCAAAGCAATCGCAACGTCTTCCTCGATGGCGTGATCGGTGTATTGACCAGTGTCAAGAATATCCAGATTAACTATACGTCTACGGAAGGTACGGTATTACCAGGCTTCCAGTCGAGTCCGGGATTCTTTGGAACCACGCGTCCGACACTTCCGTTTGCATTCGGATGGCCGGATGAAGTGCGACAGGTGTCGGCTGAAAATGGCTGGCTGACCGATTACGGTTTCTTTAACCAGAGCTTTACGAAAGTACGGAACCGTACGCTTGATATGACGGCAGGCATCGACCTCTTCCCTGATTTCCGGATTGACCTGACGTCGAACCGCACCTATGTCGACAATTACTCCGAACAATATAAAGTAGACCTGGGATCGGATCCGACGACCAACCCCAACTATCCTTATGTATCGCTTTCGCCATATAGCTACGGCAACTTCTCGATCTCAACTATCATGATCGGTACGGCGTTTAGTGCCAGCGACGTGAATGGATCGGCAGCCTTTGACGAGTTCCGTGACAACCGCTTGATCGTCGCCGACCGACTGGCGGCTGAACGATACGGCGCGTCGATTCCGCGATATGGCGATGCGGCCAACCCAATTCCGGCTCCGACCGATCCGAATTACCAGACCTATGTTTCCAACCAGGGCTATCCGATCGGATACGGACGCAACAGCCAGGCAGTATTATTGCCAGCCTTCCTGGCCGCCTACACGGGCAAAGACGCCGGCGGTATCTCGCTCAGCGCGTTCCGCAACTTCCCGCTTCCGAACTGGACCATCAAGTACAGCGGCCTGATGCGGTTCCAATTCTTCAAAGACCGGTTCAAACGCTTCTCGATTCAGCACGGTTATAAGGCTTCGTATACAGTGAATTCCTTCCGTTCGAACCTCGAGTACAATCCGTCAACGCCGAATGCAATTGATGCGGGAGGCAACTTCCTCAATAAAACGGTAATCTCCAATGTCAACCTCGTCGAGCAATTTAACCCGCTCATTAAGGTTGATATGGAAATGCAGAATTCGATCAAGATCATGGCCGAGCTTAAGAAAGATCGCTCGCTGTCGATGAGTTTCGATAACAACCTCCTGACCGAAACGCAGGGTATGGAGTATACTGTCGGACTCGGCTATCGCATCAAGGATGTGGTGCTGAATTCGTCTCTGGCTGACAACCCGCAAGGCATTATCAAGAGCGATATTAACTTCAAGGCTGACTTTACGCTTCGTGATAACAAGACCATCGTGCGCTACCTAGATTACGACAACAACCAGTTGGGCGGCGGGCAGAACATCTGGTCGTTGAAGTTGACGGCTGACTATGCTTTCAGCAAGAACCTGACGGCGATTTTCTATTACGACCACTCGTTTTCGAAAGCGGTTATTTCGACGGCATTCCCAATTACCAACATCCGAAGCGGCTTCACCCTTCGCTATAATTTCGGCAATTGATGACTTTCGAATCACCAACGGAAACAATACCTTTGACGAACTAAATAACAACACCATGAACATACCAGCCAACTTACGCTACACCAAAGACCACGAATGGGCGAGCCTTGACGGAGATATTGCCACCATCGGAATTACCGACTTCGCCCAGAAAGAACTCGGAGATATCGTATACGTAGAAGTCGAAACCCTCGACCAAACCCTTGATCAGGATGAGGTGTTCGGCACAGTGGAAGCCGTAAAGACGGTGTCTGACCTATTCCTGCCTTTGGCGGGCGAAATCATCGAATTCAACGAGGAGTTGGAGCGTACACCTGAGTTGGTGAATTCCGACCCTTACGGAAAAGGATGGATGATTAAAGTGCGGGTTTCCGATACGGCGGCTTTCGATGAACTAATGACAAGTGAGGCTTACAAAGACCTTATCGGAGCATAAAAAAACGCTGCTGTGGGCAGCCGTCGCCTGGACGGTGCTCCTCACGGTTTTGTGCCTAATCAAGCTTGATACACTTCCGGCAAAAAGTGTCATGGGCCACGACAAAGTGGGCCATGGCATTTTTCATTTTGCCTTTGTACTATTATGGTTTCTTAACTTTCGCTTTCGCTGCAACTGGAGCCTCGGAAGGGCATTGCGCTATTCGTTCGTTTTTTCGCTTCTTTACGGCATCGCCATCGAGTTGATGCAATACACGTTTACCGATACCCGAAAGGCGGATGTGTGGGACGTGGTGGCCAATTCTACTGGTGGTGCCCTATGTGTTCTCCTTTTATGGCTGACACGCCGTCGGAAAGCCGGGGGTACTGCCTCCCGTTAAGCGGATTTGCGTATTTTTACCGCCATGAACCGCGATGACATCCGATATTACCTCGATTCGACTTTCCTAAAAACAAC
>DATGXZ010000212.1:0-1849 GCA_035298445.1 Flavobacterium sp. | reverse complement strand
AACCGAAGAAGCACCTCCACCAAAGGAAGAACCTAAGTGGAAGGGACTATAGAAAAACCGGCCTGGAGCCGGTTTTTTTATGAAGATACGTCGCGGTAACCTTTCGTCCCACTTACGACGGATCGCCATACAAATGCACATACCGCGACAATGTCGTATCGCGCCGAAGTCCGGTGAGCGTCATCACATAATCGATATAAGCGGGTTCCGGCACGCGCTCGTTTTTTTCATCCAAATCCCACATACCGCATTGGCAATACGACGACAGGTCGTCCCAGTCGGGCCGGTCGGTGACGGGGTAGATGCAGAGTCCGAGCAGGTCGACACCGCCGGCGATGGCCCGTCGACATTCCTGCGCGACTTCCTCCAGCCATTCCACACGTCCGATACCGAAGTGTCCTGTTTCCGACAGCAGCATCGGCTTGCCATACCGAAGATAGGCATTCGACAGCAGGGCCGACAGCGGTACGCGGCGGTTTTCAGTATCCGGCCAGGAAAGCGGTCCGTGGGAAACAGTCCATTGGCAGTTCCAGTAGTAATTGAACCCTAAGATATCAGCCAGGTCTGGCGCGCCGCCCAATTCGGGGCACATCGTTCCCAGGATGATGTCCATCGCCTGGTATTGGTCCTGGTTCTGTGACGGAAATAGTTCGTCTCGGTCATCCGGATGGATCATCACCAACGGCTCCACCAGCAACACCGTACACGCCGGATCAATTTCCCGGAGTGCGCGTATCCCCACTATAGCCGCCTTGCACAGGTGGTACTTGATGTCCCAGCCGCTGTTCACCGCAAAGGGCACCGTTCCCCTCACATCGCCCGAGTGCCACGAAAGGAAACTGATTTCGTTTATCGGGACGACCAGCAAGGGCGTAGTGGCGTGCGCCTTATAAAACAACGCAAAGGCCTGGCATAACTGCACGAAACGACTGCAAAAATGCGGGTGCGTCGGGTAAAGTGCGTCCGGATACCCAAAATGGATCAGGTCCCAGATGGGCTGCATACCATACTGCGCCGCTGCCCGCATCCGGTTCAGCACTTCCGAGAAATCGAATACGCCGGGTGCCGTTTCCACCGCACTCCAGCAAATCCCTTCCCGCACCGTCCGGATGCCCGTAGCAGCCAGCATCCGGTAATCTTCCTCCACCCGAATGTCGTGTTGGGTTTCCTTCAGCAGGTTGACCCTGACACCCGAACGGTTGATATGGTCGGCACATTCGTAGCCTCCCATCATAAACGTCTTGAAGACACTCATGACGCGGGTGCCAGTTCTGCCGTGCGTTGCAGCGACGCAAAGAGGTCGAGGGCGTTCTTGAAGGCCTGGTCCATGTTGAAGTACTTGTAATTGGCCAGGCGTCCGACGAAGTGCACATCCAGCAGGGCATCGGCTTCTTCCTTATACCGGGCGTAGATCTCCTGGTTGCGCGGATTCGGCACCGGATAATACGGTTCGCCCTCCGCCACGGTGTACTCCCGCACTACGGTTGTGCGGGGCGCTACCTGGTTGCCGAAATGCTTGTACTCGATGATACGGGTGAAGTCGACCTCGGTGCCCGGGTAGTTCACTACTGAATTCTCCTGGAAATATTCGGTGTCATACGTCTCCGTCACGAATTGTATCGAACGGTATTCGAGCTTCTCAACCAGGCTATGCTTGAAATCGAAAAAGCGGTCAACCGGCCCCGTGTAAAACAGTTTTTCATAGCCCGAAAGCGTATCGGCGATGTCGAAATAGTCGGTATTCAACAATACCTCGATGTTCTCGTGCAGCAGTAAACTTTCGAACAGTTGCGTATAACCGCCCTTCGGCAACGCCTGGTAGGTGTCGGAAAAGTAGCGGGCGTCGAAG
>DATGXZ010000211.1:0-2724 GCA_035298445.1 Flavobacterium sp. | reverse complement strand
GATTACCTCACCAAACCCTTTGACGATGTCGAGTTACTGAATGCCGTCACCGGACGGCTGAAGCGCCGCGACCGCCAACGGGAGTACTACTCGAAGGCGTTGTCGGAACTCAACCAACTTGTCGCCAAAGACCAGGGACTTGACGCCTTTCGGCAGACGATAGCCGAGCTCGAGCCCAAAAAATACAAGAAAAAAGAAGTCATTTATGAGGAAGGCGACCGCATCAAAGGCTTCTACCTCATTCTTTCCGGACGGGTGAAAACCACGCGCCTCACAGAAGAAGGGCGCGACATCGTAACGGGTATTTACGGCACGGATGATTTCCCCGGCATCAATATGTTGTTTTCGGAAGGCCATTTTGCCGATACTGCTACCGCTATAGAAGAAGCCGAACTGGTGTTCTTCCCCAAAAGCCATTGCGAAGACCTGGTCAGTAAGTACCCTGACCTTGCCGGACGCTTCATCCGGATACTGGCCAATGAAGTACAGGCCCGCGAAGAGCACCTGTTGCAGATTGCCTACCGCACCGTGCGACAGCGGATTGCCGAGGCGCTGTTGCGGTATGCCAAACAAAAGGGAGAAGGGGAGGGCATTGCCGCCAGCCGATCCGACCTTGCCGCTATGTCGGGCACCGCACCGGAAACCGTCAGCCGTACGCTTACGGATTTTGCCGACGAAGGACTGGTGGAAAAACGCGGAAATCTCTTGTTTCTGAAAAACCGACGCGGACTCGAACGGGTGTGATTACTTCACATACAGCGCATTTTTAACGTCTTTGACTCCACGGATCGTCCGCACGATTTCTTCGGCCGTTTCCTTTTCTTCTTCGGAAGGAACGGAGCCGACGAGCATGACCGTTTGTCCGGATACCACGACTTCAATATCCTCGCAACTGATGTGACCGTCGCGGCGCAGGGCGTCTGACACGCTGTCTTTATCGGTGTCATTCGTACTTCGCGGGTTGACTTCGATGTCGTCTTCGAGTGGAAGTCCGGCCGAGCGTCCGACTTCCAGGGCCGCTTCTTTCTGGTAATTCCAGCGTACGATACCTTTGAGTGACACCACACCATCCTGCACGACCACCGAAACACGGCCATCGGGCACTTCTAGTGTATCCCGCAGTCGTTTTTCAAGGGTCAGCCGGGTCAGGTAGTCAGGGTTGGCCGCGCCATAGGAAAGTTCGGAGTAGACATCGCGCACACCGTGCACTTGTTTGGATAATCCGATGACGAGGCGTTCGAGCAGTGGGTTTTCCACCCGTCCGCGTAGGCGCACAATACCATCCGTGACTGAAACCGCTATTTCAGCGGTATCCAGTTGCGGGGTGCGCAGGATGTGCTGCCGTATGAGGCGCCGAAGGGTAGAATCTACTGTCATTATGGTACCACGGAAGCCACTACTCCCGATTAGGCAAAATTCAGCTACCGGTACCAGCAAAAGGATGACGTATGTCAGTATTTTCTGTTTTTCCCTCTTTTTTTACGACGGGTCGGATGGATTGCGGTCGTTGTTTTCGTGCTCGGCCAGTTTCTCCTTGAGTTCGTTCAGGATTTTCATCTGTAACGACTGGCTTTCGTAGAGCGTTTTGAGGTGTTCCTCCAACAGCAGGTCCATTTTCTGGTGGAGGCGGCGGATTTCCATTTCGGCTTTGAGGTTGACGAGGTAATCATTCTCGCTTCGCATACGGTCTTTTTCCTCCTGGCGGTTCTGGCTCATCATGATGATAGGCGCCTGGAGCGCGGCGATACACGACAGGATGAGGTTGAGGAGGATGAACGGGTAGGGGTCGAACCGCGTTTGTCCGGGGCCGGCCGCATTGAACGCAATCCAGATGGCGAGCGACACGCCAAACCAGATGATGAACTTCCAGCTTCCGCCGAAACGGGCAATGCGATCCGAGACGCGTTGTCCGATGGTCAGCATCTCGCTTGGTTCGTGAAGCAGTTTTCCGGTAATCAGTTTTTCCTCGCGGATCGTGTCGGCCACGATTTTATGCAGTTTCTTCAACTGGCGGTCTTCAACTTCAAGCAGGTCGTCGAGGTTGTTCGTCTCCATATAATGGGTTTTTAAGGTAAAGGTAGCGTGACCGGGTGAAAGTTCACCATTAGACGAGTCCTTAAATTTTAGTTAAATAACTAAAAATATAGTTGCGCAACTAAAAATATAGTTATACGTTTGGGTAAATCTTTTCAACATGCAGAACCTGACCAATAAAGAGGAAGAAATCATGCAGATTTTGTGGCGTTTGGGGAAGGCCTTCGTCAAAGACATACAGGCCGAGATCAAGCACGAGCAGCCACATTATAACACCCTTTCGACGATTGTGCGCAACCTCGAAGAGAAGGGCTATGTGTCGCATAACGCTTACGGCAATACGCACCAGTATTATCCGATCGTGAAGATCGAAGACTACCGGAAGAAGTTCATGAAAACTGCGATCGACAACTACTTCAACAGTTCGTATAAGAACATGGTGTCGTTTTTCGCGCAGGAAGACAAGATTTCGGCTGAGGAGCTACGGGAGATACTGGCACTGATCGAAAAAAAGTAGGCTATGGAACCACTACTCCTTTATATCATCAAATCGGGCGGGTTGCTCGCCGGATTCAACGCCGAGCGCGGCGACCAGCTCATCGTTGAGAGCCTGCCGTTCGAGACCACGCTGCTTACCGAACCGCCAGCGCAGGCGGCGCCGCCTTCCAAACAGGCGCCGCCCGCGGCCGC
>DATGXZ010000210.1:0-4021 GCA_035298445.1 Flavobacterium sp. | reverse complement strand
TGAAAATCAAGACTGGATTAAAATCCGGTGCTCCAATCGTTGGCCCATGTGGGCTTGCCAGCTCCGGCGCCTGCTCCTTGTGAAGCGCCTTCAGCGAATACCGCTACTACGTCAACCGTCGCACCTGCAGTATCTTTTCCTTTTGACTTGGAAGCAACGTCAGTGCCGAAGGTAACTGCTGTTGCTTTCAGTGTGCCCGCTGCAACTGCTGCGATAGTTTCATCGTGCTCTACGTTAAAGCCGGTTTTCCAACCGTCGAGGAAAACGTTTGAAATCGTTCCTTTTGTACCTCTTCTCAGTTTCAGGGCATCGTTTTCAGGGAATGCAGCCGCATCTGCGGTGCTTCCAGGGCCGACGAGTGTCAGGTTGGTGATCGTAGGCATAGAGATCGGAGTGTTAGCGAAACCAAACTCATAGTTGTCAGCTTCGATACCGCGGTTGCCTTTGCCAAACGCGATTTTGCCATACCAATTCTGGTTAGAACCGTTCCAACCTTCTGTCCAGTCAAACTGGTCGTCTTCGTTCCCGATAGCGATCAGGTTGCGGGTGTTTACTGTTCCACCGAAGAACTCGAAACCGTCGTCCGCACCGTGGTATACTTCCACGTTTTCTACCACTGTTCCTGATCCTACGCCGAAGAAGGATACTCCGTTGAATTCTTTTTCGTTAGTGTAAGCTGCACCGCAGTAGGAGATGACCAGGTACTTGATAGAGCCTGAAGAATCTGCCGCGTCGGTTCCGCCATACGTAAGGTCAGATACTTCTGCCTGAGCGGTATTGGCACCACCTGATGTACGATTGATAGGAGCTTTTCCGCAGATTACAAGACCACCCCAGTTACCCGGAGCCGGTGTAGCGTTCGCGCTGGTCATGATAACCGGATTGGCAGATGTTCCGTTGATATAGATTTTCGCGCCTTGCTCAACTGCGATGTAAGCGGCTGTACCTCCGGATGCTTTGATCACGGTTCCGGCAGGAATTGTTAGTGTAGCGCCTGTAGCGACCTGAAGTTTGCCAGTCAGGTTGTATTCCACATCCGGATCAAGTTCAACTTCGCCGTCGGCGATAGTGCCTTTGAAGTTTAACGGGTCAACCACAAAGGAAGAAGAAGGCTCGTTGTCGCTGTCAGATGAACAACTGGTAAAGGCGGCGGAAAGAACCGCGATGGCCAGTACGTTTCTCAAAATTGTTTTCATTTTTAAAATAAATTTAAGTTGTAGTGATGGTGCAAAGGTCCTGCGGGAATTTATTTCACGCGTTAACGCTCTGTGACGTTTTGTTTAAGGAAACAACATCAGAACATTAACCTAATGTTATGAGCGCTGAACATGAAAAAGCGCCCCGGTTGGGGGCGCTTTGGTATCAGTTTGTTTGGATTAGAAAGTATAATTGACGCTTAGTCCAACATTAATGCCTTTTGTATAGGTCTGTGCCAGTACGTCGCCCGAACGGTTTTCCTGAACGCGTTCGATTTTCGGGTCCAACAGGTTGCGGGCCGACAGCCCCACCCCGAAGTGCTGGTTGATCTTTGATTTCAGGATCAGGTCAAGCGTACCAACCGCTTTGTCGACCAGGTTACCCCGCTGATTGATACCCAGCGAGTAAATCCGGTCAGAAAAGTAATTGAACGCCACTGTTGCCATGAAGTTACCCTTTTTTTCGTTCCATTCTTTCAGGAAGGAAATGTCGGCATTTGCCAGGAAATCGGAAGCCCCTGTAAAGGCACTTTTTTGATTGGTAAACTCGACTTCAAAGGTTGTTTCCTGACGTACTTTGTCTGAATCGAGGTCCTGGTCGGTATGCAGGTACGACAGGTTCAGTCCCCCTGTAAGTTTCATATCGCTGCCTTCCTGTCCGCCCCAAAGGATTTTCCGAACTTCTACTTCTGCACCAATCGCCGTTCCGGTGTCGCCAGTGTTCAGCCACGACATATCGTTGGTGGAAGAAGCGATGATCACATCATTGATGGGGTTCTGTATCAGTTTTCCGAATGCAGTCACCGAGAACACTTCGTCGGCTTTCGGAAAGAACTCCCATTTGAGGTCTACGTTATAGTCGTCAGAAGCGTACAGGTCTTTGTTACCGATTTTCACCTGGGTGATTTCCTCGTAGGCGAAAGGCGCACGCTCTTTGAACTGCGGCAGGGTGTAGGTTTTGCTGGCGGCGAAACGAAGGTTTTGCTTTTCGTTCAATGCATACTTCAACGTTACGCTTGGAAGAATTGCCGTTTTTTCAAGGGTGTTGTCGCCATCGGAAAAGATGGTAGCCCACTTTATGTCCTGGGTGATTTGCTCAGTACGAAGTCCGGCCACCCCTGTCAGCTTTTCGTTTATCTTGTATTCCGCCGACACAAACGCAGCGTGGATGCTCATGTCACCTTCGTAGTACTGGGGTGCCAACGGATTCGGTGCAGATGCGTCCCCACGGAAGGTAGAAATCTGGAACCAACCCGCTGCCAGATTGGCGGCGTTGTAGAACTGGTCGAGGTTGTCAGGGTCAACCCGTTGCGACAGGAATGCCGAGTTGGTGTCGAAGTTGAACTGCGTGGCTTCCAAACGACGGTTTTTCAGACGTCCGGAGTAGCCGACAGTGAATTTTCCGGCATATTCGCCTCCGTCTTCGGCGCCGAACTTATAGTCGAGTGACGCAAGCGCGGTAAGTTCTTTTTCGTCCAGATCCTGGAAATACCGGTTGTTGTCAGGTGTGGAAATCGAGTTGATGGTGACGAGCCCGTCGTCCTGTAGTTTCATTCTATTCGTCATCCGGTCTGGCTGGACGTCATGTACGGTGTTGTACCCCACAGCCCAGTTTCCTTTAATACGGTCGGTAATACGGTGGCTGCCCAGAATCTGGTTGATCCAAAGTGCTGTCTTCGAATAAGTGCTGCGTCGGATGAAACCTTTTCCGTCTTCCGCCCAGTCAACACCATATCCGCGGTATTCTTCGGTTTCAAGGTTTGAGCTGTTGATGAAAAGACTGTTAAAGTTCAGCTTGTGGTCGGCGGATATCTTATAGCTCACATTCGCCATACCGGTGGTGTTCGTTGCGTAGGTGTACGAACGGTAGTCGTCGAAGCGCTTGCTGGCGAAACCCGCACCGTTGATATCGGCCCACGATAAACCATTCTCGATGGCGAGGTAGTCGTTGCCAAAAGCGCCTGTGGCGAAGAAGCTAAGTTTTCCTTCCTCCCCAACCGAATAGCTGTTGCCGCCGGATACACCAAACGAGCCGGCAACCGGATTTTTCTCTTCCAGTACCAAGGTGTTGTAGTTGTAGGCACCCAGTGGGTTCGACGGTGTGTCGATGGTGGAAAAACCGAACGAATTCGGACGCCCGCTCAGGCGGAAGTCATTGTTCGAGACCGCATTCGAGTTGATTGATGAACCGGCATCCACCCGGATGTAGCCGTCGCCACGGTGTTCTTTCGACACGATGTCGACGTTGCCGCCGGCGAAGTCACCATAAATTCTGTTGTTGTATACTTTGTCGATGGAAACATACTCAACAATTTCCGTAGGGAAGATCTCAAGGGTGATGTTCTTCTTTTCCGGATCATTCGACGGAATCGGCAAGCCGTTCAGGGTCGTAGAGTTGTAACGGTCGCCCAAACCCCGCACATAGATGTTGCCCGAGCCTTCCTGCTTGGTGATACCCGTAGTTTTGGTCACAGCGGTGGCCACGTCGGTTACGCCCTTACGCGATAGTTCCTGCGCACCAATGTTCTGTTTGATTTCAACGGCGTTCTTCTGTTCAAGCAACAGGGCCGATTCTTTTTGGCGGTTGACAGCCGTCTGCACCTGTACGTCCTGCAGGGTAACGCTGCCCGATCCGAGTGCGCGGTCAATGGTGACGGTTTCGTTAGCCTTGATAGTGACAGGCACTTCTACCGATTCGTACCCCACGAAACTCAGCACCAGTACATAATCGCCTGGTTTGGCGCTGATGGAATATTTGCCGTCATTGCCAGTAGATACGCCGATTGTCGTTCCTTTAAGTGAGACGCTTGCGAACGGAAGTGGCT
>DATGXZ010000209.1:0-1695 GCA_035298445.1 Flavobacterium sp. | reverse complement strand
CCGCGAGATCGGTGAGCAATTGCGCGGTGGCGGCGGTCGAGGGCCAGTAGACCCGGTTGACGAAAATGACCCGCGGCTTGTCTTCCATAAAAAGAACTTTGAAATACAAAGTAATGGAATTCAACTATAGCGTGCAACGATTTTCTGAAAAAAAATCAAACTTTAAAAATACCGCCTACCGCGATGATGCGTTGGAAGAAGAAGAAATGCTGCGACGCGTGGTCATTCGCACTCATGGTGGTCTTGATATCCGGCATGTCGATATACCCGCCTTTCAATTCCCCCTGTATATAGAAGTGCTTGAAAAAGGTAATATTCAGTCCGGCTTTGAATGACACCCCATAGCCCGAAATGTGGAAATCGTCATGACGTCGCATCCCCAGAAGTGTCGTATTGGTTTTGGGATACAACATACCGGCACCAACACCTTCCGTGATATTGAACTGCACCTTGTCGGTATTCGGCAGCGTCAGCCAGCGCGATATATCGTCAACACGCGACAGTTCGGCAAAGACGTAGTTGAGTCCGTCCGTGTGCTCATATTGCAGGAATTCTTTCGTCATCACCGTTGGCGTATGGTCGTATACACCATTGTAGACCGAACCGGGCTCTGACTCCGGCAGGTTGATATAACCGGTAACGTCGGCTGTCTGGAACGACGTCATCACATACTTCATATGGTCGAGACCGATCGCAATGCTGTAGTGGTCACTAATGAAATAACCCAGGCGCAGGTTGGTCTGCGGGATGGTCATACGCACTGGGTCGATATAGTCGAGGTGGTAGCCTTTCCCTTTGTCGTGGGCGACCATATTATGGACGGTGAAGTCGTAGTTGTTACCCCAAAACCGAACGTCAGATTTGGAATAGCTTTCGCGGTTGCCGCCCCACGAAATGAAGAATTTTCCTTTGTTATGCGCAGTGTACTTTTCTGGTTGTGCGTCTTGCGCCCGGACGCATGCGATCGCCAGCACGGCAAACGCGAGTGTCAATTTTTTCAAGGGTAGTAATGGGATTTAAAAAGCGTGTTCTTTTTAGAAAGACTGGATGGTCTGTCGGATGGCCACCAGGCGTTGCATCAGGCCTTCGAAGTAGTCGAGATGCAGCATGTTGGCGCCGTCGCTCTTGGCATTCGCCGGATCGAAGTGGGTTTCGATGAAGATACCGTCCACTCCTACGGCAATACCGGCCTTCGCGATGGTTTCGATCATATCCGGACGTCCACCCGTCACACCTGCCACCTGGTTGGGCTGTTGCAGGGAATGGGTAACGTCCAATACCGTCGTGGCATAGTGTTGCATGGTCGGGATACCCCGAAAGTCGACGATCATGTCCTGGTAGCCAAACATCGTGCCCCGATCAGTGACCATGACATTTTCATTTTGGCAATCCAGTACTTTCTGGACGGCGTGCTTCATGCTTTCCGGACTCATGAACTGGCCTTTTTTCAGGTTAACGGTTTTACCCGTTTTCGCAGCAGCAACCACCAGGTCGGTCTGCCGCACCAGAAAGGCCGGAATTTGCAACACGTCCACATACTCGGCAGCCATCGGCGCGTCTTCGTTGGTGTGGATATCAGTGACGGTCGGTATACCAAACGTCTCACTCACCTTTCGCAGGATGCGAAGGGCCTTCTCGTCTCCGATACCGCTGAAACTGTCGATACGGGAACGGTTGGCTTTCTTGAAAGATCCC
>DATGXZ010000208.1:0-5182 GCA_035298445.1 Flavobacterium sp. | reverse complement strand
GTAAGGTACTGCAACAAATTGGCAATATCCGCGTCTGACTGCCCGCTGCCACCCGCACCATTATCGGTCTTCGGTCCCGCAGCATGGCTGGCGGCTCCTGACACCAACACTACTCCGTCCTTAAGCGGAAAATCAGAATTGTTTCTATGAAAATATCCCCACCCGATGTCAGGCCCGTTGTTATTACTAGACGTCACGATGTTCGAGAAGTTCGCACAAGGCGATGCAATCAGCACGTCTTTGACTAACTGTTGCGTCGTGTAACGTACGGTATTGACCGTGACAAAATTCGAACGTGGTGTATCAAGATCGGTGCAGGTAGTACAACCCGGATTCGGATCGAGTGTTGCCGAAGTAAAAGTAACGGTGTTAGTCAGGTTTGGCGTCGGCGTTTGGGTCGACCAACTCTGTGGTATCTGAACGGTTACTTTCACAAAAACGGACTCTCCCACGGCCAAATACGGAATATTCAAGGTCATATTACCCGTTCCGGTGGCCCCTGTCGATGAGATCCACGTCATGTTATTGGCATTGGTGATACCGTTTGGCACCAAATCAGTCATTACAATGTTAGTGGCGTCACTTGGCCCGGCATTGTACATGGTAATAGTATAGATGACCGTCGAGTTGAACAGGTACTGCGCCTGATTATCGGTTTTTACGACCTGTAAATCGGCATAAGGGGTAGACGTATTCGAATCCGAACATTGGGCACACACCGGATTAGGATCCGGCTGGTCAGCCAATGCAGAAACATCATGTATAAGCGTAGCCCCGGCATAACCGCTCGGAACGGCAATAGATACGGTATAGGTAACGGTCTCACCGACGGCCAGTGTCGGTATCGTAGCGGTCAGGGCGCCCGAACCCGATCCTGACGGCCCGCTCCAAAACATCTGGGAGGCGGTAATACCCGATGGAACATTGCCCTGCACGACGACGTTCGTCGCAACCTCCGGACCGTAATTCGTTACGGTAACGGTGTACGTACGTGTCTGTCCCGCTATAAAATTCGAAGTGTTGTCACCGTTCACCACGACGATGTCAGCACCTCCGTCCGGAACATCCTTATCGGCCGCTGCGTTATTGGCAGTGTTTGGATCAGTCGTCACCGGGGTTGCGGTCCCCGCTACAACCAGGTCACCTGTGAATCCGGCTGGCACCTGAACGGTAACCGTATACGTGATCGACGCACCTGCCGCTAGTGTTGCAATAGTGTCGGTAAGGTCCGTATTAGCGCCGCTCTGGCTGTTTCCGGTCCACGAAAATGACGTAATCCCAGTTGGAACAGGAACGCCCACCTGAATACCGGTTGCAGCAATAGGCCCCAGGTTAGTAACCGTAACCGTATATGCCAAAGTGCCCGGAGCGGTATACGTCGTCTGGTTGTCCGCGATGGTCAATACGACGTCCGCCGTAGTACCTGCCCCAGCTTGTGTATCGGTATCGGCAATGTTTTGGTTGTTCGCCGGGTTCGGGTCGCCGGTCGGACTCGACACGTTGGCGGTGCTCGTGAGATTTCCGGTGAAGCCAATTGGCACATCGAGTGTCACGGTAAACGTCACCGTGGTGCCTGCATTCAACGTAACGATGATGCTGCTCAATGCCGTATTGGTGCCATTCTGGGAATTGCCACTCCAGCTGAAATTGGTTATCCCTGCCGGAATTGGATTGGTCACCAATACGTTGGACGCATTCTGTGGTCCTTGGTTGGTAACCGTTATCGTATAGGTCACGCCGGTTTGACCGGGCGTATACGTAGCCTGTCCGTTGGTGTTAGTCACCACGATATCCGCACCCACTGTCACCTGCACATTGGTATCGGTTGCCTTGTTATTGGCTGGTATCGGATCAAATTCATGGGCCGTAGCCGTTGCCGTATTCGCCAGCGGTCCGGTAAAGCCCGCCGGTACCTGCAGGGTGATCGTGTAGGTAACACTTTGGTTCGCGGCCAGCGATGCAATCAAATCATTCAACGTACCCGTGCCGCTCGTTCCGTTTGAACCCGTCCA
Organism: Flavobacterium sp.; assembly: GCA_035298445.1. Taxonomy (GTDB): domain Bacteria; phylum Bacteroidota; class Bacteroidia; order Flavobacteriales; family Flavobacteriaceae; genus Flavobacterium. The sequence continues at coordinate 3,170 of DATGXZ010000208.1, read as the reverse complement.
GGTAAAGGTTGTAATACCTGCCGGCACCGCATCAATCACGCGGATATCCGTCGCCGTGCCCGGACCGTTGTTCGTCACTTTAACCGTATAGGTCAACGACTGCCCCGGAAAATAGGCGTTCTGGTTGTCGGTATTGGTCACGATGATGTTAGCGGAAGAAGTGATAATCACCGTATCCGTATCCGAACAACCGGAACAGCCCGGCGTTGTGTCGGGCGTTGAACTGGTTACCTCCAACTGGGCGATGATGTTTGCGTAAAAATCATCCGCCGTAATCGCGGTAATCGTATATGTTATAGTCGCTCCGGGCGCAAGTGACGCTATTGTCGTCGACAGCGCACCCGAACCGCTTGAGCCGTCTGAACCGGTCCAGGTCATCGATGTTACCCCCAACGGAAGGGGTAGTGCTACCACTACATTATCCGCCGGGAAATCACCAGAGTTTGACACCGTCACGACATAGGTATTGGTATCGCCAGGCGTAAAAGTCGTTTTGTTATCCGTCACGCTATATGATAGATTCGTTCCTCGAAGATCGGTATCAGTACAACCCGAACAGGCCGGCACCGGATCTTCGTAAAAGCTTGACGCTGATGCGGTCGTGACCAATGGCCCGGTGAAATCGGGCGGAATCGTAAAACTTACCTGGAATACGTAAGACGCTCCTTCATTGAGCTGACCCGGAATGATCGTATTGATTCCCGCGCCCGCCCCACTTGTACCGTTCGGACCTGTCCAAGTGAAATTCTGGACGTTGGGTGGCAAGGGATACGCCACCTGAACATCCGTGGTAGCATACGGCCCCGCATTCAGCACTGTCACCGTATAATTTACAGTCGTGCCCGGTGTGTAAAAGGATTGACCGTTTGTGTTGGTAATGACGAGATCCGCTCCCACATATCGGTTGTCGACGTCTGTGACCGTATTGTTGGAGGGATTGGGATCGGTCACAGCACTTGTAGCGGAAACCGTACTGATGATACTTCCCAAAAATGACACACTGCTCTTCATGGTAATCAGGAAGGTGACAGTTTCACCGGAAGCCATTGTCGCAATCGTCTGGTTAAGAGCATCATCTGCATCCGAACTGTCGTTGGGCCCCGTCCAGGAATACTCATCAACGCCGGCCGGGATCCCGCCCGTAATGGTCACATTCGTGGCGACAGACGGACCCGTATTTCGCACCGTGAGTACATAGGTATTGGTCTCCCCCGGTTCATAAAAATCGGTAAAATCGGAGTAGGTGACCTGGATATCGGCTTGGGAGTAGGCTTGGAAACCGACAAAAAAGGCCAGGATTAGTAAAATTCTTTTCATAGTCGCTTTTTTTCAGGAGCAAGTGCACAACAAATGCTAACGTAATGTTATAGTTGAGATAAACAGCCAAATATAAAGAAACCCTAAATTTTGTTCGTTAAATTTGCAGGCTAAAACAAATTCCATGGAAAATGTTACAATAAAAACAACCCAAAACCCTGCAATACTGAAATTTGAGGTACAGAACCTCGCCGTAAAGGGCAAAGGGTATGAATTCCGCAATATCGACGAGGCCACCTCCTCTCCCCTGGCCCGTCAGCTGTTTTACCTGCCGTTTGTCAAAACCGTCTATATCTCCCAGAATTTCGTCGCCATCGAACGCTACAACATCGTCGAATGGGACGACGTGCAGGAAGCCGTAGCCGAACAAATCGACGCCTTCGTGGCCAAAGGAGGAACGGTGATTGAAGAGGAGGAAGAAGTCAAACCTTGGGAAAAGAAGGCTACCACGATCTATGGCGAAACCACACCCAACCCGGCGGTACTCAAATTCGTAGCCAACAGCCGACTGACCGGAGTGGCCTGTGAATTCCACAACATCGACCAGGCGAAGGCCTCGCCCCTGGCACAGGAGCTGTTCAAATTTCCCAGTGTAAAAGAAGTATTCATCGACGAAAACTACGTCTCTGTCACGAAATACGAGGCCTACGACTGGAACGACATCACCGTAGAAATCCGTTCGTTCATCCGCGACTTCATCCAGAACGGCGGCACGGTCGTCGACGAAAGCCTGCTGGCCCAAAGCGAAAAAACACAAAAACAGAAAATCGAACATTTCGACACGCTCGATACGACCTCACAACAGATCGTCAACATCCTCGAAGAATACGTGAACCCCGCCGTACAGGCCGACGGGGGTAACATCCTGTTCGACTCTTATGACCCCGCGGAAAAGCGCGTAAAAGTGATCCTGCAAGGGGCTTGCAGCGGCTGTCCGTCGTCGACTTTCACCCTGAAAAGCGGCATCGAAAACATGCTCAAAGACATGCTCAAAGACGAACAGATTCGCGTCGAAGCACTGAACGCGTAAGCCAAAAAAACGTACCTTTAAGCGTCCGCTAAAAACGGGCGCTTTTTTATTTTTTGAAGCCCATCCGGCTGTACGCTGCAAGCTTTGTCCCGCAAAACCGCTTTTGCATCCGGGCCTCCCGGCTTCCGTTGGTCGCCGTCGCCACCGGGCAAAATCGGGTTTTCCGCTCCAAAGGCTTTCCGCTGCCATCCGGGCTAGATACCTTCTCCCCATGAACGAACTCTCCAAAGAGACCAGTCCCTACCTCCTGCAACACGCCCACAACCCTGTTTACTGGAAAGCCTGGAACGATGACGCCCTGGCATCCGCGAAAGCGCAACAGAAACTGCTCATCATCAGCGTGGGCTATTCGGCCTGCCACTGGTGCCACGTCATGGAGCATGAAACCTTCGAAGACGCCACGGCAGCCGCCGTCATGAACGCCGATTTTGTATGCATCAAGGTCGACCGGGAAGAACGTCCCGATGTCGACGCTGTTTACATGAAAGCCGTGCAGATCATGACCGGTCGGGGTGGCTGGCCCCTCAACGTCGTCGCGCTTCCCGACGGGCGGCCCGTGTGGGGCGGTACCTACTTCCGAAAGGAAGAATGGATCGAATCGCTGGAACACCTCGCCCATATGTGGCAAACACAGCCCGATCGCATGACCGAATATGCCGACAAACTCCTCGAAGCCGTCGACGCCTTGGCACTTCCTCTCAATCCGACGCCGGAAGTCCCCGCCGCGCTCGATTCCCTCGTTGCCAAATGGAAACGCAGTTTTGACCATGAATACGGCGGCATGGCCCGGGCGCCGAAATTCATGATGCCGTGCAATTACCGG
>DATGXZ010000207.1:0-2349 GCA_035298445.1 Flavobacterium sp. | reverse complement strand
TCCGCACCTAACGGTGGCGACGCTCCCCGACGATAAGCGTTGCCGGGAGCTGGCGCAGGAGTGGAATTTGCATGACAAGGAAATAGCCGGTCGGATCGACGAGATTGCGATCGTGAGACTTGATGGCTCCGGCGTGGAACGAATGGTAACGATCCGTTTATATGAGTAAGATGCAGAACCGACATCGCTATTTATGGTTGTTGTGGCTGACCATTACGCTGCAGTCGTTTGGGCAGGCATCAACGGAAGATCCGCGCTTCGTGACCTACATCGCGGATCCGGCACGCGAAAGCATCCGGTTGTACTGGAAAGATGCGGGAGGCAAACGCTTCGCCAATGCCGGACGGTTACGCACCTATCTGGCCAAAAGGAACCAGCAACTCGAATTTGCGATGAACGGCGGGATGTATACGGCCGCTCATGCCCCGCAGGGACTCTATATCGAAGAAGGAAAAGAGCGGTTCCCCCTTGACACGGCAAAAGGCGGCGACGGGAACTTTTACCTGAAGCCAAATGGCATTTTCTATCTCACCCCGAACGGTGCGGGTGTGGTTGCGACCCAGGATTTCAAACGGGTAAACGTAAGGTTCGCCACACAGTCGGGTCCGATGCTCGTTGTGGACGGTGCGATCCATCCGGCCTTTTCGAAGGGATCGCAGAACCTCAACATCCGAAATGGCGTGGGGATATTACCCGATGGGCGGGTGCTGTTCGCTATGTCGAAAGAACCGATCAATTTCTACGACTTTGCATCTTTTTTCCAACGGATGGGTTGCCGAAATGCGCTCTACCTGGACGGTTTCGTGTCGCGCACGTACTATCCTGACGGGAATTGGGTACAGGAAGACGGCGATTTCGGCGTGATCATCGGCGTCACCCAACGAAAAAAGTGCTGAGCGAACCACCCAACCGCAGCCCCGATCGCAGCGGAAAGCCCGGAGCACACGCGGCTGGCGGTTGCCGAAGCAGAGGGGCGACCAACGGAAGCCCCGGCGCGAGATGCAACGCCGCCGCGGGGGCGAGGACTTGCAGCGAAGAGCGGGAAGTGTCTGCCAAAAAAATCAACCGAACTTATTATATTTGCACCGCTCGGGATGTAGCGCAGCCTGGTAGCGTACCAGCATGGGGTGCTGGGGGTCGCTGGTTCGAATCCAGTCATCCCGACAATAGAAAAAGGTAGCCATAGCGCTGCCTTTTTTGTTTTCTGATTTATTGCTGCTTCATAACGTAAAGATGACATGGGATCCGCGATACATTCACTATCTTTAGTTTTCGGAACGTCGGGCCAAAACGGTCGCGTGTAAAGCGGCATCGCCCTTTCCGTTTTCATTCTTAATCTAAATCGGTAATCTTATGAACAGAAAAGCAAAAGCAAAATGGGACGGCGACCTTAAAACCGGAAACGGTTTCCTGACGACCGACAGTACGGTATTGAACGACACGGCCTATTCGTTTAAAACGCGGTTCGACTCGGGTGTGGGCACCAACCCTGAAGAACTGCTGGCGGCCGCACATGCCGGCTGCTTCACCATGGCGGTGTCGGCTGCACTGACCCAAAAAGGACTAACCGCCATTCACCTGGAAACAGAAGCGGTGGTCGAACTCGATATGGTGAAACTGCAAATCACCGGCGTGCATTTGAAGATGCAGGGCAAAGTCGACGGAATCAGCGCCGAAGATTTTGTGAACGTCACGAAAGAAGCGGAGAAGAACTGCCTCATCTCAAAATCGCTGAGCATCCCGATTACGTCGGAAGCGGTGTTGCTGTCATAAGAAATGGCTGTTACGTTGGCGGAAATCCTGCAAACAGGGTTTATGCTAACTGAATAAAGAAGGATTGCCTGCACCACAGGCCGTCCTTTTTTTATGCGTCGTTGGCTTGCGGTTTGTTGGGTAACGTAACGAAGATAGTGGTGCCTTTTCCGGCTTCGCTTTCGATACGGACGTGGCCACCGTTGCGCTCAGCCATATCACGGCACAGCACCAGTCCGATATGGTGGCTTTTTTCCGATGCCTGGCTCGACGTCACTTCTTCAAGGCTGAAGATGTGGCGGCGTTGGGTTTCGTTCATACCGGGCCCCGTATCGGTCACGAAGAACGTAGTCATATCGCCGTCTGTGCCGCAACCCAAGGTGATGGCATCGCCCGGGCGGCAAAATTTTACGCTGTTCGACAACAGGTTGCGCATGATGACGTCGACCATATTCGGATCGGCATACGCCACGCAATCCTCACCGATGGCATTCGAAACCTCGAGTTTCTTGATCCGGATCTTGGGATCGTTCAAACGGATGTTTTTATCAGCCAGTTTCCGCAACGCAAACGTTTCCGGCAGCACCGTGATGCCTT
>DATGXZ010000206.1:0-13678 GCA_035298445.1 Flavobacterium sp. | reverse complement strand
ATGCCTGACTTCATTATCAACGGACGCGTCTATTATAACCCGGTGCAACTGGTGATGGAACAGATTGGAGGTGCCTGGAAGGCCCCAATCCTGTGGCGGCTTCGCGACCAGGTGCGGCGCTATGGGGAATTGCGAAAGGATATTCCGCACATTTCCGATAAAATGCTGACGGCGCAATTGAAAGAATTGGAACGGGACGGGTATATCGTTCGGAAAGTCTTTGCCGAAGTGCCGCCGCGCACCGAGTATTCGTTGACGCCGAGGGGGCTGGAAGTAATGGACATCATCGTTCAAATCCGAAATTTTGGACTGAAGCTGATGGAGGAAGAAGGCGTACCTAAAAAATAGTGGGCGCGGTAGTGGTTGAAAGACTTACAAAATAAGTATGAAAAGGGGGTCTATTTCGTTAAAAATTGGTTGTTAAGTTAATTTTTTAATCTGCTAGGAGGGAATTTTCAAAAAAAGTATCTTTACGCGGTTTTTCAGGTAGCTCTTACCCCTAAAAAAGAGTTGCAGCATGCCGCTACATCACTTAGTTAATTATATATCGGGCATAACGAATGTGTCTGAGACAGATGAGCTTGTTCTCAAAAAAGCGTTCCACTGTATGGAGGTGCCGCGGGGAACGGTCGTAGAATCGGATGGCCGGGTTGTAGAGAAAATGTATTTTTTGGTTGATGGCGTTATGCGGATGTCGTGTAACCATGATGGACTTGAGGTTACCACACAGCTTGTGCACGGTAATTCGCTTGTTACGGTATTTGAGAGCTTCGTCAACCAGGAGGTTTCAACCGAAACGTTAAGTGCCGTTACCGATTGTCATTTGATGTGGGCAGACAAGGCCTCTTACGATATCCTGATGAAGGAAACGGTATCCTGGAAATATGTCTGTAAATACAGTTATGAACGTTTTTTGGCCGAGTCGCGGCAACGGTCCCTCGATCTTCTTACGTTGACCGCGGAAGAGCGCTATCAAAAGCTCTATGCTAAGCGGCCGGAATTATACCAGCATGTACCGCTCAAATACATTGCTTCTTATCTGGGAATTCGCCCGGAAACACTGAGTCGGATACGCAGCGCGAAAACGAAATAAGAGCAGCTGGATCACTTTGCGAGTCGCTTAGGTGAACCTTATTTCTGTGAGAAAATTCATTTCTTGATACAGGTCAAGGCGAATCTTATTGTGTCGGGTTACTTTTGGCTGAGCCCATAGGATGAACACGAAGTAAAACGGTTCGACTTACCTGAGAAACCACACAGGGGCTTTCGAGAGCTGTTTTTCAGCTATCTACCAAATTTTGTATAGAGGGCGCACGAGGGGTTGGGGGACTACCTACGGTGCCCTCTTTTTTTGTCGTAATGGAGGGGGTGTCTGATTGATTTACAAGAGGTTCACGTAAGTATGCCACTTTGCACACGGCTTAGTTTGAATATTTGTTTAATGACTTATCTCTTAGTATTTTTTTATATGCCTAATTAAGTGATATTTATAGATGTTTAATTTTACTTATCGTAGTTGATATATTAAACAATAGTTAATATATTTGAGAGGTTTTTCAGGTAACTCTTACCCCAATAAGAGTTCGCATATGCCCATCAACGATTTTCTGCGTTATGTCAGTACTATCATGCCAATCGATTCGTATGACGCTACGACGCTTATTAACCTACTTCGCGCTGTTAGCGTATCAAAGGGCCGACTTCTGGAAAAAGAGAAGCGGAAGGTTGATACCCTTTATTTTGTGGTAGAGGGATATGTTCGTGTCTATTTTGTTGATGATGGTGAAGAAATCACGACCGAGCTTGTCGGTCCTGGCGGCCTCGTAACGGCATTTGAGAGTTTTGTGACAGGTCATCCCTCGCGTGAAAGAGTGTCAGCCTTATCTGATTGCGTTTTGATTGCTATTGATAAAGCAAGTTATCATCAATTGCTTTCCAACACCCTGGTTTGGCGACATGTATGTAAACAAACGTACGAGCACCTTATACAGAGTTTGCGCGAACGTACACTAGATTTCAGAATGCTAACAGCCGAACAGCGTTACCAGAAACTTCTCTCGGAACAACCCGAAGTCTATCAAAACGTGCCGTTGAAGTTTATTGCCTCTTATCTTGGTGTCACACCCGAAACGTTGAGTCGCATTCGACGCTGTGGTGCGTTGCGGCTCAAATAATATCCTTTCTCTATATCTCACCATCGTCAGTTAACCGTCTCTTGATGGAACGGAGAAATAGTGTGACGAAATGCCATTTTCTTTCGCACACCTCCGCGGTTTTATCGTTTTTTTCTCACTTCTTGACAATTGTCAAGCAGCCCGCTTTGTCATATTCATAATTTTTTCATTGTTTTTTTATTAAAACTGAACAATTCATAAAGTTACAAGGACTGCATTACAGTTTATAGTAGTGATTTTGTGTGATGATGATAATTAATTTGATTTCACAGCCTTCGTTACTTTCTTACCAAAAGTCAAGTGTTTCCATTACATCAACTTTTAGATTTGTCTAACTTTTTTTCAAAAAGGTTGGACATTTTTTAGGAGGCGTTCTGCGGAGTGAGTGGCGCATATTTAGCAAGCGCTCTGTCAGAACTCGTACTCTTGAAAAAGTGTCGGAACTGTATTCGAAAAAGAGATTTCTTGGCTTACGGGATTGTCTCAATCAGGCATTGATGCATTGACGTTCTTTTTATACATAGTTTCTTAATTGAACTGGGAGGCCGTCCGTTTGGGGGGCGGCTTCCCTTGTAAAAAACTCCGCCATTGTTGGATTTGTCCCCAAAAATCAATAACCAAAAACACCTAATTTATGCAACATCGCTACAACAACATGCAGCCAGGTCATAGCGCCACCCTTACAGCTGAGACTCGTGCTACCACTGACAACAGGCGTCTCAATAAGATGACCCTTTTTTTCTACGTTCTGGCAGCATGTCTGGTCTTTGGATGGGATGGCACGGCCCAAACCACGTATTACTCAAAGCCTTTTTCTACTAATTTCGCGAATCGAACCTCATGGGGAGTTAACGGCAATGGCAGCGGCGCGGCACCTGCAGCTATTACTAACGCCGACAACTATGTCATACGTAACGGCGCGAACATGGTATTGAACGCATCAGCATCGGTGCGTCAGCTTACCATTGAAAATGGCAGTCTTTCCATCGGTTCCAATACGCTTACGGTAAGTAGCGCCACGGGGAATAACACCACTTTATCTATAACGTCCAGCGGTTCACTCTCTTTAAGTAATAGCGGTACGCTTGTACTGAATGGAAACCTGACCGCCGCTAGTGGGGCTATTCTTTCCCAAAGTGGCGGAGATATCATAATTGACGGTAATAATAACGGTATTGCCGCATCCAGCGTTGCTACAGGAACACCATTGTTTTCATTTACATCGGCAAGTGCCATCAATCTTTATTTTACTGGCGGACGTCTCATTATTGTAGATCCGCACGTAGGAAGCGGTGCGTCAGACCAGGCATTTGTCATCCCTTCCGGAACCTGCACCTCTAACGGTTCGCACAGGCTTGTGTTGGGTGATGGCGTGTCCACAACCGAAGGTGGGGCACTGGCCATGCGGGTCAGTATACCCACTACACTTACTATGGGCTCGTTGGATATCAATACAGGATCCGGTGTCAACAGATACGCCAATATCGCCGATAGCTTTCGCATGAATGGTTCGCTTACGGTCACAAGCGGGGAGTTCCGGATACTGGCTACAGCGGGCTTACAACTGAGTGGTAACCTTACGAATAATGGCACGCTCAGCACGCTAGGCTCGATTGCATTCACCGGCAGCAGTAACCAAACGGTTTCGGGTAATGGCGTCTTCCAGAACGCGTTGACGGATTCCAAGGCTAACTTTTCCAGTTTGGAGTGTGCCAATACCAATGGAGGCGTGACATTCTCGAATGTCAATTCCTTGTTATCAGGCAGCAATACGGGTACAGTGTCCGGTATGCTCACTTTAACAAGTGGTACCATTGACACGCTTGGTTTAACATTTATTGTCGGGACGGGCCAGGCATGGAATGACGATCTCTCTTTCATTTCAGGCGGATTTGCTCCTACCGCAGTTTTAGGTCGTTGGTTTGGTGTTGACGCTGGCTTGGCATCTTTTTATATGGTCGGACAAAATGGAACCAAAAGAAGGGATGTCACGGTCTCGAAAACAGCCTCTGCCACCGGCGGAATCGTGCGCGTAGGGCCCATGATAGATGCAAATAACGTTTCGTACAATTCGATTCTCGATAACGATGGCTACACTGTTAACCTGCGAAGCAATACGGGATGGACGGTCGGCCAAACGGGGATCACCGGCAGCGCTACCTTCGATCTCAGTTTCGACGGGGAAGATATATATGCCCCGTTGCAGTATGCGCCTATCAACAGCAATCACCATGTAACATTGGCTAATACGCCCGCACCGGGTAACCATGCATCCGGTACTAATTATATCAAAGCGAACCGGGTAGGCATACCCTTGGCCAACCTCGCGGATACCTATTACATTGGTTCTTCCTTCAGCGATATCAACACTTTTGGTGACGTAATAGCATTCCAGTCAGGTGATTGGTCGGATCCAACCATCTGGAGCACGGGTTCTGTTCCTACTTCCGGAACCGGTGCCTTCATCCCGGAAGGACGGGCGCTTACAGTGAGTGGAACCACGAATGCCAAAACGCTTAATGTCCGTCCGGGTAGTTCTGTCACAATCTCCTCGGGTACATTCGCCGTAACCGATTCCGTAACCACAGGCGGAAGTATAACCGTCAATGGCGGAGACTTCAATATCGGCGGAGGTTCCGGTACGGGTATGGCTGTAAATACCGGCGGCAGCCTGACGCTTTCCTCAGGCGCGGTAACCATCGGTCCGGCGGGTGGTGGAGATCGTACTTTTCTTTTGAATGGCTCGTTTACCTTATCGGGCGGCACTTTTACCCTGAACGGTAACTTTAAGGGTAACTCAGGGAGCAGTTTTACCCAAAGCGGAGGCGAAATGGTTGTTGACGGTAATGCCGGTGGAAATGCTGTCGGAAGCGTCCAATCGGGAAACAAAATCTTTGACTTTACTGCCTCAACGATCGCAAGTCTTGGTCTTTCGGCAGGCCATATTACGATTGTAGACCCACATGTTGCCAACGGTGCATCGACCCTAAGCATTAGCATTGCATCCGGGATTGGATTTCCACTTTCTCATGTTTTTCGCTTTGGAAACGGCGTCTCCACGGATGCGGGCGGTAACCAGGGGTTTTATTTTACCACTTCCAATATGTTTTTTGGCGATATCGAGATTGAAACGGGCAGCGGCACCAACCGCTTCGTGTTTTCCCCCCAAGTCGATATTGCGGGTGATTTGACGATTACTTCGGGCGAAATCCGTACCAATTTGCTCAACACGGGCGGCAGTATTTTCAATGAGGGTATTGCCACGATTGATACGCTGTGGATGCGGAATGCCGATCCAACGGCACCGGCGCAACTGCTCACCGGAAATGGTGTTTACCGTAACGATGCGGTTGTTCCAACCGCAACTTTTAATCGTTGGGAAATCTACAAACAGATGTCAGCACCCGTGACCACCACCCAGGTGATTACCATTAGGGATGTAATGAAGGTAGAAGCAGGTTCTTTCAACTTTAGCAATGGCGCCTATTTGGTGATACCGCTGAATTCCCGTCTTGAAGATGGCCCCAATAATATCGAGATTAATGGCGAAGTACGAATGGAAGTACCTACTGTGGCATCGGTCAATGAAATTCCAAATGCGTCTCCTTTCTTTAGTAGTGTAGATCCTTTAAGTATTTCGAATTACGGTCTTTGGTTTTCGATGGTTGGGAACGGAATAAGTACGGTGTGGTTATCGTTTAAGCCACACGTCAATTCGGTCGGTCGTCCGTTTTATGGCTACGGCCTTGCATCAAGGAAGGTAGAGGTATCCGTGTTAACTGGGGCAGCGAACATATCCGCTGTCAGGGTATACTTTTATGCACTGGTAAACGAACCATCGGGGATTTTCCGTTCCAATGACCTGGAAGGAGTTTACTATCAGCCTCCTACGTTTTTTCCAGAGCGTTCAACCGTTTACATGGAGTTGACGCCGTCCCAAATTCCGGGCTATTACGCTTTGGCCGAAAAGTGTTTTAACACGGTTTGGAACGGTACCAGTTGGTCGAATGGTGCGCCAAATGATTACTACGATCCTTTTTATGGCATACCCGCCACCGCTGTATTTGAAGGAGATTATAATGCATCAGCCGATTTTTTCTCTTGTGGGATCATTGTTAACAGCGGCAACGTCACAGTCGGTTCTGTTGACGCAAACGGAGAGCCCGTCACGGCATACGACTTTGACCTCTCAGGACCAATAACGGTGAATGGTGGCTCCCTCACTTTTGAGCAGGGTAGCAACTTGTTGCAATCGGGTTATGCATTTGCCAATTCGGGACCGGTTACTTTTAAAACCAACGTCAAGATATGGCGCCAGGACTATGTCTACTGGGGAAGCCCGGTATCCGGACAAAAATTGTTTGCCTTTTCTCCTTTGACGCTTTGGAACCGTTTTTATACTTATAATGTAAATTCCTCGTCCTTCGTGCCGGTATTCAGCAGTGCATCTGATCCGACGATTGGGACCTATGATTTTGTGACAGGGAGAGGGTATATGGTGCGTGCGCCCAACAACTTCCCGAATCCGCCGTTTTCAGGTGCTTCACCTACAACATTGTTTACCAGTCATTTTACAGGTGTTCCGAATAACGGTCGTATCGCGGTGCCAACAGTAAACGGTACGAACTACAATCATATTATTTCGAATCCGTTTCCTTCGACAGTGGATGCCGATACATTCCTTGCGACCAATCCCGGTAGCCTTTACTTCTGGGCGCATCATAACCAGTTGCAGGGTGGCTCGAACTATGCCATGTACAATAATACCGGAGCTACCGCAGCGTTCCAGGGCGGAATGGTACCCAATGGCACCATACAGGTAGGGCAGGGCTTTGTTTTCAGCAACACTTCCAATCTGTCTGCTGTGAATTTTACACCCGATATGCGGACTGGAAACAACCAGGGGCAGTTTTTCCGAAGTGCAGTAAGTGGCGAAAACAGCCGTTTTTGGTTAAACATCGAAAGCGAAACGTCTAAAGGTAACCAGATGCTGTTGGCTTATCTTGATACGGCCACGATGGGTGAAGACGTAGGTTATGACGGGCGCCTGCTTCCTAGCGGAAACTGTATTGCTACGATGATCGGAGGTGAACGATATGGCATACAGGCGCGCTCATCATTTGATGACAATGATATTGTGCCGATGGCACTTCATGCGGAGACGACGGGTACGATGATCATCTCTTTTGACCATGCCGACGGCGTTTTTGCAGGTGAACAGGGTATCTTCCTCAAGGATAACATTACAGGTGATGTCACCAACCTAAAAGAAACACCTTATAGTTTCACGACAGCGGCAGGTGATTTTAACGATCGTTTTCAATTACAGTATACCAACACCACGCTCGGCACATCAGACGTGATGAAAGCGAGTGTAGCGGTGTACGCCGATGCGAAAGGCACGTTCACCATCCATTCACCATCGAGCGGTATCGATAACGTCGAGGTGTATGACATCCGGGGTCGACGGGTGTATATGGTAAAGGCTTCAGGCGAAACGGAACTGCCACTGACGACACTCGTGGCCGAAAAGCAGGTGTTGCTTTTGAAAATCACCTTGTCAGACGGATCTGTCGTGACCCGAAAGGTGCTTAACTAGTACGTTCTTATTTATACATAGATTTTTTTGCATGAAAGGGCCTCCCGAACGGGAGGCTTTTTGTTTTGGATAAAATGAAAAAAAGACAGCCGTTTCGGGCTGCCTTCTTCATTGGATGTATGTTGTAATTAGTTCTTCGCTGCTTCCTTCGCCGCGTCGGCCTTCATTTTCTCGTTGGCCGTGATAGCAAATTCTACCCGACGGTTTTGTGCCTGGCCGTCTTTGGTGTCATTTGTGGCAATCGGATCGGCTTCTCCCATACCGGTTGTCTGGATACGCACCGCGTTGATGCCTTTGGAAGCCAAGTAGGCCTTAACCGAGGCAGCGCGTTGCTGTGATAGGGTAAGGTTGTAGTCATCCGGACCGGTGCTGTCGGTGTAGCCATAAATGACGATGTCGGTGTCAGGATACGTATTGAAAACGGTCACCAGTTTATCGAGGTTGGCTTTAGCGGTAGGTGTCAGCGTCGATTTGTTGACATCGAAGCGAACGGCATTTTCTTTCAGCGTCAGCTTAATGCCTTCCCCTACGCGTTCTACTTCTGCACCGGGTACGGCATTGTCGATTTCACGTGCCTGTTTGTCCATTTTGTTGCCGATGATACCACCGGCCACGCCACCTACGACACCGCCGATTACGGCACCGAGGGCTCCTTTTCCGCCTTTTCCGACATTGTTGCCGAGTACGCCTCCGAGTACGGCTCCGCCGACCGCCCCGATCGCAGCACCACGTTGGGTATTATTCGTATTCTTGACGGCTTCACAACCGGTCAAAAGGCCGCTTCCGACGAATGCGAGTGAAAGGGCTATAGTTGTTATTTTTTTCATGGTAATGGGATGATTAGCGTTTTTGGAATTGGTATACGACTTCGGTCATTTTGCCGGCCACGTCTACACGGTCTACCAACTGGAAAGAGGTAGGGGTTTGGTTGGCCATCGACAGCACGTAACCGTCACGCACTTTACGGGCTTTTTCGCCTGCGTTCAGTACTTTAAGCACGAACTGTCCTTCTTTGTTGACGAACCAGGTGATGGGTGAATCGAAGGCTGCGCAATTGGCACCGCCCGCAATGGCCATCGTCCCTTTGTTATTGTTGGATACGAGGCGCCACGAACTTCCTTCGAAGCATTTTGAGTCGGCAAGTCCGAACGAGAAGACACGGATATACTCCGATCCCGGGTAGGATACCGACGTCAATGTCCAGTCGCCACTCAGCCCGCGCTCGGATTTGTTGTCAAGTTTGGTACTGGTAGCCGAAGTGGATTTGCAGCTAACGGCCGCAGCCGCCAGAAGCAGGAATACTACTGCTTTTTTCATGTGTGCGAATAATGGGTTTATCCTGCAAAAATACTTCGGTTTTCGAAATTCGGCTTGTACAATTACCTATTTTTCTTTCAAATGGCATTAAACCGACAATTTGTCATTTTCCCTTGGTGTGGTATTCCTTTTGCAGGCCGCGGGCAAATCCAATAAAAGAACGACTCATGACAACAGGAAAAATCAACGTTTCGGTAGAGAACATCTTTCCCTTAATCAAGAAATTCCTATACAGCGACCACGAGATTTTTTTGCGGGAGCTGGTCTCGAATGCGACCGACGCTACCCTCAAACTCCGTCACCTGACGCGCATCGGCGAGGCAAAGGTTGAGTATGGTCATCCGATCATCGAAGTGAAGATCGACAAAGACGCCAAGAAATTGCATATCATCGACCAGGGTATCGGTATGACAGCCGACGAGGTAGAGAAGTACATCAACCAGGTGGCGTTCTCCGGCGCAGAGGAGTTCCTCGATAAATATAAAGAGGCTGGAAAGGATGCGGGTATCATCGGTCATTTCGGCCTCGGTTTCTACTCGGCGTTTATGGTGGCCGAGAAGGTGGAAATCATCACCAAGTCGTTTAAAGACGAACCTGCAGCCCATTGGACGTGTGATGGCAGCCCGGAATTCACCCTCGTGCCGTCTGACAAAACCGATCGCGGAACCGAGATCATTCTGCACATCGCCGACGATTCAATCGAGTTCCTGGAAGAGCATCGCATCTCGGAACTCCTCCAGAAATACAATAAGTTCATGCCGGTGCCGATCAAATTCGGAACCCGCACCGAGACCCTTCCGAAGCCGGAAGATGCCGGAGACGATTATGTAGCCGAAACTGTCGAGAAAGACAATATCATCAATAATCCCGAGCCGGCCTGGACGAAGCAGCCAACCGATCTTACCCCGGAGGACTATAAGTCGTTCTACCGCGAATTGTATCCAATGCAGTTCGAAGAGCCGCTCTTCCATATCCACCTGAACGTAGATCACCCGTTCAACCTTACTGGTATCCTGTATTTCCCAAAGCTGGGTGAAAACCTCCAGATCCAGAAAGACCGCATCCAGCTCTACCAAAACCAGGTATTCGTTACCGATAATGTAGAAGGTATCGTACCGGAATTCCTCACAATGCTCAAAGGTGTCATCGATTCGCCCGATATCCCGCTGAACGTGTCGCGTTCGTACCTTCAGGCCGATGGCAACGTAAAAAAAATCTCGAATTACATCACCCGGAAGGTCGCCGATAAACTGAAATCGCTCTTCAACGAAAACCGAGCGGATTTCGAAGCGAAATGGAACGATATCAAGATCGTACTGGAATACGGTATGCTTTCAGAAGAGAAGTTCTATGAGAAGGCCGGGGCCTTTGCACTGTATCCGACGGTGGATGGCTCGTACTTTACGCTCGAGGAACTGAAAGAGAAGGTCAAAGAAAACCAAACCGACAAAAACAACAAGATTGTCTTGCTGTATGCCGGAAATAAAGAATCCCAGCACGCGTATATTTCTGCGGCGAAAGACAAGGGGTATGAGGTGCTGCTGCTCGACTCGCCGATTGTGTCGCATCTTATCCAGAAACTGGAAGGCGACAACTCCGACATCACCTTTGTTCGCGTTGATTCCGATCACGTTGACAACCTCGTCAAGAAAGACGACGCGGCCATTTCAAAGTTGTCGGATGAGGAAAAAGAACAACTCAAGTCGGCGGTTGAAAAAGTGGTGCCTACGCCGGGCTACACCGTACAACTCGAAGCCCTTGACAGTCAGGCGGCACCGTTCCTGATCACGCAGCCGGAGTTTATGCGCCGGATGAAGGAAATGAGCCAAACCGGTGGCGGAGGGATGTTCGGGATGGGCAACTTCCCCGACATGTACAACCTTGTGGTGAACACGAACAGCGAACTGGCAACGACCATTCTGGCAACCGAAGACGAGACGGTGCGCGAAGGCCTGGTCAAACAGGCACTCGACTTGGCGAAGATCGCGCAGGGACTCCTCAAAGGCGAGGAACTTACCGCATTCGTCAAGCGCAGTTTCGAACTGATCAAGTAAAGAAGGCCACCGCAAGGTGGCTTTTTTGTAGGATAGAATGAATGAGGTATCTTCGTTACGCCCAACTCCCAACTCCCAACTCCTAACTCCTAACTCCTAATTCCTAACCCCTCCCTCATGACCCTCGCCATCGAAACACCCGCCCTGCTTTTCTCTGCCACGTCTTTGATTTTGCTGGCGTATACAAATCGTTTTTTGACGATTGCGCAAATTATCCGCGGACTCAAGAAAAACTACGATGAAAAGCGAAATAGCAGTATTCTTTTGGAAATCAGGAACCTGAACCTGCGACTGACGTTGATCCGTTACATGCAGATGTTCGGGGTGCTGAGCCTGTTTTTGTCGGTGTTTGCGATGTTACTGCTGTTCTTCGACCAGTCGTTCGCCGGGATCGTATTGTTTGGAGTGAGCCTGCTAAGTCTGCTCGTGTCGCTGGGCATCTCGTTCTGGGAGATCAGCATTTCGGTGCGGGCACTCCGGGTGCATTTGAGCGATCTTTTAGAAGACGAGGAATAGTCAGCCCACGATCCACAGAAGAACGGGTTTGCGCGATTGCTTCAGTCGTGCGTCCAGTTTTCGCATGAAAGCGTCGGAAACGGCTGGGCATCCCCAACTCAATGGACTATAGGCAGGGTAGGTTTCTCCATCTTTGACCGCCGACCACGAATGCAACACGATCACCCGTTCCTCAGCACTGCGGTTGGTGGCTTCGAGTCCGTGTAGCCAATACTTCACGTGGATGCCCCAGCTGCTGTAATCGCGTTTTCCAATCTTGTACTTGCCTTTCGCCGAACAATGGCTGTCGGGTTCATCGCTAAACCGCGCCGTTTCCCATTTCGTTGGATTTGGCGTCACATCACAGGCACCATGCGTGACAAGGTTTTGGTCGACGATTGTCCCTCGGGAGAAGTCATAAATGAAGAACCGCGGTTTCCCGGAATGCACCTTCAGGTCGACGAGAAAATAGTAGTCGGTGTTCATGCCTTCCTGCTCGCAGAACGTGCGCGCTTCAACGTGAAACCGCTTGTAATCGGTTTTCGGTTCCGGTTCAGCGGGTTTTTCAGCGGGCTTTCCGCAACAAAGGAAAAGTAGGAGTAGGGATAGGTAACGCATGGGCATGGTTTCCGGCTTCGATGCCATTCAGGAAGCCAAACGTTGGAAACAAGTGCTTTATTTTATGTGGGATGGCCCACACCATTGCGATTGTGTATCTTTGCGCCCGCTTACGACGCTATGGGAAACAAGGATTTTTTAAAAGGAATAGGATTTGTGGCGCTTGGTGCCACCAGCTACGGCATGCTGGCCACGTTTGTGAAGTTGGCCTATGGCGAAGGGTATACGACTGCTGAAGTTACGGTATCACAATTCGTCATCGGGTTGCTCGGTTTGGGCCTTATCAACCTCTTCATGCGAAGCCGAAAGACAGAAACCGTAGCCGCTACCAGACGACAGACGCTATCGTTACTGTTGGCCGGTACGTCGATGGGTTTTACCTCCCTTTTCTATTACATCGCAGTGAAGTATATTCCGGTGTCAGTCGCGATTGTGCTGCTGATGCAAACGGTTTGGATGGGGGTGGTGCTTGAAGCCGTACTCACCCGGCGGCTGCCTTCTCTCGGTCGTGTTACGGCGGTGGCCGTGGTGCTTGCCGGAACCGTGTTGGCCGCCAATCTCCTCGATACCGCGGTGTTCCCCGATTGGAGGGGCATCGTATGGGGCATGTTGGCCGCCGCATCCTTTACCACCACCATGTTTACGGCGAACAAAGTCGCCTTGGGCGTATCGGCTGCGCAACGCAGTCTCTGGATGTTGGCAGGTGGAGCCGTTATCGTTTTTTCGGCTGCCATTTTCACGCAAACGGAGCCATTCCAAATGGGGATTTTCCTGACTTACGGACTTGCCATCGCGGTGTTTGGCACCATCATCCCCCCGTTGTTGTTGAACGCAGGCTTCCCGAAAGCCGGTATTGGCCCCGGCAGTATCGTGGCCTCCCTTGAATTGCCCGTTTCGGTTACGATGGCGTGGGTCTTGCTGCATGAGACCGTCCAACCTTCGCAATGGCTGGGGATCGTGCTGATTTTGGCAGCGATTGTATTACTCAATCTTCCGTATCTTCGAAAAAAGGAATAGCTGTGTTGTTGTTTGAGGATGAAAGGATGCCCGTGCGATTTGACCTGCGCGATGCGGATGTAACATATTATCCTTCTTTCTTTACCCAAGAGAAGGCGGATGAACTGTTTTCTTTCCTTTTAGAAAACACGGCCTGGCAACAGGATGATATCGTGGTGTTTGGGAAACGCCATCCGCAGCCACGACTTACGGCGCTCTACGGAAATGAAGGAAAGCCCTACGCCTATAGCAACATCGTCATGCACCCACACGCCTGGACGCCGGCCCTGACGTTTATTAAGGAAGCCGTTGAGCAGGTGTGTTCTGACCAATTTACAACGGTATTGCTCAACCTCTACCGCGACGGCCGTGACAGCAACGGATGGCACGCCGATAACGAGCGTGAGCTGGGCCGCAACCCGCTT
>DATGXZ010000205.1:0-19113 GCA_035298445.1 Flavobacterium sp. | reverse complement strand
CCGAAATTTGCATTGCCGAACCTTCCCAAAGGCGGCACGTTCCGGATGTTTCCGACGACGGGTGACAGCATGTTGCCGATTCCGGAAAACAGCGATGTGATCGGGCGGTTTGTCGACAATTGGTATGAACTGAAGCCCAAGACCCTCTGTATCGTCATCCTGAAAGGGGAACAGGACATGGTATTCAAGCAGGTGACCCTTACCGGGCGTACCTTCCTGCTGGAATCATTGAACCCATTATATGCTCCGTATGAAGTGAAAGCGGAGGAGGTAGTGGAAATCTGGAAGTTCCACAGCTTCCACAGCAAAGACCTGCCGAACGGTACGGCGGATTTGGATGTGGTGGTACGGATGATGCAGGAAATGAAAGGAGAGTTGCAGGAGTTGAAAGTGGGCCTCCGATAATCAAATCAGGATATAAAAAAATTTGTAAATTGTTATCTCGTAAGATAACTTTAGCAAGAAACATCAGTTCTGTTCTCAACCTTATCGTGTAGAGATAAGCAAACCATGAAAAAATACGAAAACATAAAGTCGTTCGATGATCTCCTCGATGTGGAGCACGGCAAAATAGGCACTGAAAGCAGAAGTCAATTTGAAGCAAAGGCGCAACTATTCATCATCAGCGAAATGCTCAGAGAGGCGCGCAAAGATGCTAAACTGACGCAACAACAATTGGCAGAAAAAGCGGGAACTAAGAAAAGCTATATCTCGAAGATTGAAAATGGCAAAGGAAACATCCAACTTTCTACCCTAATCAGAATCTTTGAGATTGGCCTAAACCGGCGAATTGGTTTTACTTTTTTATAGAATAGTCTCTGGACCCATGTCGCAATCTGCTGATTGGTTGAATACCCGGTGACCGTTTACGCAGGGGCCATCCGATCACCAGGCAATTCAGTTTAGTATTTAATAAATTTCGAGCTGACCACTAGAGCCTTACGCAAAATCCCGCGCAATCACCTCACGCAACGACGTGGGTTGCTTTCCTGTCACGCGGAAGACATCGTCCGTCAGGAAGTCGACATGATGCTGCGCGATGATTTGGTAAACATCCGAAAGATACTGTCCGATAAAAGCCGGTGCACCAGACGCCGCCAGTACCTCTTTGAAGGTTTCCGGCGTGGGATTGGGATAGGATATGGTCTTTCCTAACTGCTCCGATAGCAAACGGGCCGCATCCTCATACGACAAAAGCTCCGGGCCTGTCAGGCGGTAGGTAGCGTGCGAATGTCCGTCCGACAGCAACACCTCGGCCGCCACATTGGCAATATCGGCTACATCCACAAAACCAACTTTCCCCATGCCGGCGGGCATAAAGACGATGTTGCGCTCGAGGATATTCTCTCCCTCATAGTTCCGGAAATTCTGACTGAAAAACGACGGCTGAAGGATGGTATAGTCGAAGAACCCCTCCTTAAGTTGCTGTTCGATTTTGGTGTGGAAATCGAGTTGGCTGCCCATTTTGTCTGCCTGTAAAGCCGAAAAATACACCACCCGCGCGATACCCCGTTTTTTAAGATGGTCAAGAAAAGGGCTCACCAATTCATATAGTTGCAAATCGAGCGGCGGTCCCAGCACAAACACCTTTCCGACTCCTTCCAATGCGCCATCATAGGTGGTGGCATCCCCAAAATCGAAGGCACGCACCTCTACTCCGTCCCCAAACAGTTCACGGGCCTGGGTTACATTTCGGCTTCCTACTACAAAATCGGCCTGGCGTGACCGAAGTTGTGCCGCCAGTGCTTTTCCATTCGTTCCGGTTGCCCCGGTCACAAGAATTTTCTCCATTTTTACGTTTTTTAAAGTTCAATAGTTACTTTTGAGAACTCAAAGTTAAATAGTAACTATTGCCGTCACAAGAAGGCACAACCACATCACCAACGCACATGGAAGTAACTATTCAGGAAAACCCGGCGCTGACGAGCGAAAAAAAATTTCAATCTTTTTTTGCGGAGGCGAATGCCACGCGGGATACGGCCTGTCCGGTGCGCGATATCCTCGTCCGTGTCAGCGATAAATGGTCGCTATTGACGATCTACGCACTTGGGGGCTATGGCACCATGCGGTTCAACGAGCTGAAACATCGGATTGGGGATGTATCACAACGCATGCTGACCGTGACGCTTCGCAACCTCGAGGAATGCGGACTCGTATCACGACACGTCTACGCCGAAGTACCACCACGGGTGGAGTACAATCTTACCGAACTCGGACGAAGCCTGATGCAGCATATGGTGCCGTTGGTTGATTGGGCACTGTTGCACGGTGACGAAATCATGAGGAACAGGAATGGAAGGCCTCAGACGGGTTAACTGATTTTCAATGACGCAATGCGCTCGTCTTTAAAGGTGAATTGATAGTTCAGCACTAAAGGACTTCCCGGAAATGATCCTGAAATCTCAGCTTTTAACAGGCTTTCGGTATCGGAGTATTCCAGCGGTTTGGAGATGACTTTATACGCCATGGCCGCTTTCTATATCCAGTTTTTGATCTGGGTTTTTCCGTGGTGGATTCTTGCTTCGTCAAAAACCACTGCCGTTTCATCAAAACAGTCGGAATACGCCGTGCTGTCAAAATTATTTTGGGCGGTTAGTAAGTCTTCGACTATTTTCGGGAGCTTTTTCATGATGGTGTTTTTGTTAGATGTTATGTATTAAATAGTGGGTATGGTTCCTCCGTCAATTACAAACTCGGTACCCGTCAGGTAGCTGGCCCTTTCGGAAACCAGGAAACCAATCAGTTCAGCGACTTCTGAAGGTTGTGCCGGTCGACCATAAGGTATTCCCCCCAGCGCAGCCATAACGCTTTCGGTTGCCTGTTCGATGGTGCTATTTGAACTCTCGGCGATACGCTCCATCATCCTTTTGGAAGATGTTGTCATGATCCAACCTGGTGAAACCGTGAGCACCCGTATCCCCTTTGGAGCGACTTCGTTTGATAAACCTTTGCTATAATTGATCAACCCGGCTTTTGCTGCTGCATAGGGTAAGGTGGCATCATACAGCGGCAACTTTCCTTGTATCGAGCCGATGTGGATGATAACGCCGCTTTGTTGTGCGATCATTTGCGGTAGAAAACCCCGGTCTAAGCGAACGGGAGCCAGTAGATTACTTTGGATGGTTTCCAACCAATCCTCGTCGTTCAAAACCGAAAACCCTCCCCCTTTCGTTTCGGAACCACCGAGGTTGTTCACCAAAATGTCTAATCTTCCGTGTTTAGCCAAAACGGCATCCACTACCTTTTGCGTTCCGGAGGATGTGCGCAGATCGGCTGCGATAAAATGCACTTTTTCATTTGGTTCCTCGGGTGGGTTCCTGGCGGTAATGATTACCGTTGCCCCGGCTGTTAAAAGGCGCTCCGCAATTGCCTTTCCGGCTCCCTTGGTGCCACCCGTTACCAAGGCGATTTTTCCTGATAGTTCGTTGTTGAAATTGCCTGTGTGTTCCATTGTTTATTTTTTGTACAAATTTCCTATGTACTATAACATCAGTCAATTACGGAAATACGATTCCCATAGGGATAACTTTCTCCCCTATTGTACCATTTCGGACATTGCCCTATTTTTATCGTATGTATGAACGAAAAACAAGACCGAACCTCCATTGCGGTTTGGATGTAGCAGGCGAAGTGCTCTATGGCAAATGGAAAATGCGGTTGCTGTGGTTTATCAATGACGGACACCAGCGCCCCAGCGAACTGCAACGTAAAATTCCGGATGCCACACGTCGGGTGTTGAACATCCAGTTGAAGGAACTGGAAGAGCATGATCTTGTTACGAAGAAAATATATCCGGTTGTGCCGCCAAAGGTGGAATATTCCCTAACCGAATTCGGGAAAACCGTCATTCCGGTAATTGCTGCGTTAGGCGACTGGGGCGACACACACGAAGAACGGCTGCGTCAGGTCATCCTAAAACGGATCCCTTCCGAAAATCCCTAACGGATGGTGAACGTCGCACGCTGTTTTCCAAACCGTTCCAAAACAAAAAAGCACGAGATACTACCGTGCTTGCGTTTATACTACCTTATTTGATGTGCCTGTCGACGGGAAGAGAACCTGGAACGACTGTCATTTTTTTACAGCGATACACTCGATCTCAATCTTGGCGTTCCTGGGCAAAGCCACAACAGCGATAGTACTCCGCGCCGGAAATGAGTCGGAAAAATAGGTGCTGTAAATTTTGTTCACCATTTCAAATTGACGGATATCCGTAAGGAAAAGGGTTGTTTTGGCGATGTGATCGAAATCAGAGCCGTTGTTGTGTAGCACCCTTTTTAGGTTTTCCAGGACTTGAATGGTTTGTTCTTCAATTCCTTCTTTTAACGTATTTGTCACCGGATCTATTCCGATCTGACCGGATACAAAAATCAAATCTTCATAATGGGTGGCGTAGCTGTAAGGCCCAATGGGTTTCGGTACGTTCAAAGGAATATCACCAGGTGGATCGGTACGGTTGCAGGAAACCAGTACGAAGAGGCTGAAAAGGACGACGCGATGTTTCATACTTTCTGGGAATAAAAAAAGGCTGATGGTTAATCAGCCTTTTTACTGCTATTCTTATTTTATAAAATTCAACAATTCCGTATTGAATTTGTCTAACTCTTCAATGAACAGGGCGTGACCACTTTTTTCGAAAGGCACCAATTTCGAGTTTTTAATGCCCTTGTGCATTTGTTCCGCCAGGTCGTACGAACAGATTTTATCGAGTTTGCCGTGCAGGATCAGCGTCGGGATGCTTATTTTTTTAAGGTCTTCACGGAGATCACTATCGCGTAGTGTTTTCAAACATTCGGCCATGGCATACGGAGACGCTTGTGCCTGGATGGTTCCTAACCAAGCGCCTTGCCCGGCTGAAACACTTGTTGCACTAGCGGGAAAGATGGTTCCGAAATTGGCCAGTAATTGCGGTCTATTTGTATTATTTAAATTCACTAAACCGGTCACATCTTCTTTGGTCCAGAAACCATAGTCGAAATCGGCTCTTTTTGTCCAAAGGGGTGCCGCTGCGCCAAATAACGCCAGTTTAGAAACGTGCGCTGCCTTGTACTTGGCAACATAATGTATCACCGTCGCGCCTCCCATCGAAAAGCCGCCTATCGTGGCATTCTCTATTTTCAGTTTATCCAGCACCACCTTGATGTCATCTGCAAAAACATCATAATCGTACTTGCCGCCCGGTTTGTCTGACAACCCGAAACCCCGCAGCGTAATTCCGATAACGCGGTATCCTTTTTCCACGAAGTAGGCGTATTGGTATTCATACATCGCATCGCTTAAGGGCCATCCGTGAATCAATATGAGGGGTTGCCCCTGACCCAGATCGGTTACATGCAGTCGTACATTTTTCTCGACTTCTACGTACTCTTCCCGACCGAACGATGCAGGCTTCCTGTTGTCTTGTGAATGGGCCACACTAGCCGTAAACAGTGTGGTAAATAATCCGATGGTTAGCATTACATTTTTCATTTTGTTTGAATTTTAAAGGGTTATTGTTATTTGATGAAGCAAAGTTCAGGCGATACGAGAAGCTATTCAATGGACGCTTTTCGCCTTACATTGCACTTTTTTCTTTTATGCCGTAATGAAAGAAAGGATGTCATTGTTGATGGTCGCTGCTTCCGTGGTAGGCATACCATGCGAGAATCCGGGATAGAGAATCAACTTGCCATTTTGCAACAATTCCGCCGCTTTAACGGCCGTTGTTTGGTAGGGCACTATTTGGTCGTCATCGCCGTGCAATACCAACACGGGGACGTTGACACTTTTCAGGTCTTCGGTGAAGTCGGTTTCAGAAAACACCTTGATACAATCGTATTGTGCTTTGATGCCGCCCATCATGCCCTGTCTCCACCAATTGTCTTGTATGCCTTTTTTGATTTCAGCACCTTCACGATTGTAGCCGAAGAAGGGGATGGTGATATCCTGAAAAAACTGAGCCCGGTTATGTCGCGTGTTGTAGCGAATGTCATCAAACACGGACAGTGGCACACCATCAGGATTGTTTTCATCCGCAATCATATACGGCGTGATGGCACTGATCAGCACCACTTTGGCCACACGGTCTTTACCGAACTTTGCTGCATACCGAATGGCTTCGCCGCCTCCGGTAGAGTGCCCAACGTGAATGACGTTCTTTAAATCGAGGAAGGCCACCAGTTCTGCCACGTCGGCTGCATAGGTATCCATATTATTTCCCTGGAACGTATGCGTGGAGCGACCATGCCCGCGCCGGTCGTGCGCAATCACCCGGAATCCTTTCTCCAGGAAAAACATCATCTGGGCGTCCCAATCGTCGGATGATAACGGCCACCCGTGATGAAAGAAAATGGGTTGTCCTGTTCCCAGATCTTTGAAATAAATTTCGGTTCCGTCTTTTACTGTAAACTTGTTCATGGTTGCTATAATTAAATGTTAGTAATAATTTGATGAAGCAAAGTTGCGGCAAATACCAAGGGCGCTCAATGGACGTAATGCCCATTGAACTGCACTTTTTTCCCTTTAGGTAAAATCCGGACGATCTTCACGACTCAACAAGCCTATGTGAAGCCTTATAAAAGTAAAAGCACGACTGGATGGCCGTGCTTTCGTGGTGTAGGAGTCGTTCGTTTAGAATTGCTTTCTAAAAGAAACGGGAGACAAGCCGGTGTGTTTGGTGAAAAACCGAATAAAGTAAGCATCGTCTTCATAATTAAGACTGTAGGCGATTTCCTTGACAGTCATCGTCGTATGTGCCAACAGTCGTTTGCCCTCCAGGAGGATCCTGTCTTTGATGATATCGTTGGGGGTACTTTTACTGATCATCCCTATTTTTTTGCTCAGGTTCTTAGGCGTTATAAAGAGTAAGTCGGCATAATCTGCAACGGTATGGTGCGTTTTGTAATGTTGCTCCACTAGTTTACTGAACTTCCGTAGGAATTGCACATCCGTTTGTTGGCTGACATCCTCCAATTGATGTTGTTGTTTCCAGATCCGGGTTGATTTAAGGATAATCAGTTTTAACAATATCCGAAGCATTTCCTCCGTACTGGAATCGTTGCTTTTCATTTCCAACTGTATCTCCGTGAGAATCTTCCTGATTTCCTGCGACTGCGTTTCATCCAGCGAAACAAAGGGAATTTCAAAGACGTTATTATATAAGATGCCATCGCAGGCCACCTCCTGGTCGTGGATTTCAATGCAGTAAAAATCCCGGTTGAAGTAGATTAGTTGCCCCCCTACTGTTTCGCACGGCTTTACAATCACGTTTGGATTGATGAATAAAAGTGCATCCGTTTCCATTTTAAATTCCTGAAAATCCACCTGAATAACAGCCGTCTTCGGAATGAACACAATTTTGATGTGGTCGCCTGGTACAGTGGTGGCATTTTCCTCAAACGCTGCTTCGCTGAATTCAATAGTGCCGAACTGCTTAAATGAAAACTCCTTTAGCATAGCTTTAAGTAAGGATGATTGTAAAACGTACGCATTGGCCCAAAGGTAACAATGTCTTTACTTCTGCGTCGCAACCAACCGTTGTTTTAGTTCAGGAAAACGGAGGAACGCGGTTACCCACAACAACATCTGGATAATGACAGCTATTGCGATGGGCTGCTGGTGCTGCAGATGGGTGACAATGGCGCCTCCCAAATACGCAACTAATAAAAGAAAGCCGATGACGGCGGTTCTTGGGATGAGAAACAATAGCAGGGAGATGATCTCTACCACGCCGATAAACAAGTACGTGGTAGCATCGAATCCGAATGCGGACGCTTGTGCCAGGGCCGTTTCGTTTTGCGTGAGTTTCATAATGGCACTCATCGTAAACAAAAGTGCTAAAATAATGGTTAATACCCATCCCGAGATTTTGATTGTTTTCTGTGACATGACGTTAAATTGTTCTGTGATGGTGCAAATGTCATCATTCCCGCTATACCTTTGTTATCTGTTACAAAAAGGATAGTACTTACAAAAAGAATAGTATATGGCAACACATACGGTTGAAACCTGCGCAAAGGCGAAGTTAGCCATCCGGGATACGCTCGACATGGTAGGCGGAAAATGGAAGTTGGTTTTGATTTCCGTATTGCGAAGTGGGAAAAAAGGCTTCAATGAATTATCACGTGAAGCGGGGATCTCCCCGCGCATCCTGTCTAAAGAATTGCAGGAACTGGAAATCAACGGGTTGGTTAGCCGTGAAGTGCGCCATACGAAGCCTATTACCGTTCAGTATGAGCTGACGGACTATTGCCAAACACTGAACGAGGTTTTGACAGCCATGGAAAAGTGGGGTTACGAGCACCGGCTGAAGATGGTCTCAGGACGATAATCTTCTCATTTCCAGTCAACAGATTTGAACGCCATTATTTGCCTGGAAAGTAGGAAGCATTCAGGTACCTGAACACCGGTTCGATTTTATTTCTGAACGCGTAATGGCAAATCCATAAAACAACAAACCCTTTGAACCGAAATTCAAAGGGTTTTGTTTTGTTTTTGGTAAGCTTGCGGAGGAAGAGGGATTCGAACCCCCGGACCTGTTACAGTCAACGGTTTTCAAGACCGCCGCGATCGACCACTCTGCCATTCCTCCAGGCAATACGGCTGCCCGTAATGCGGTTGCAAATATAGTAACGCATTTCGGTTTTCCAAACATTTTTTTTGGAAAAATCCGTAGTGCCTGGCAATCAGGATGCCGCATTTTTAGTAGGTAATTCGTATCTTGGTGACATACCGACCACTACCCACATGAACCGCAAAGATTTCCTGAAAACCACCGCCCTCGCATCGCTGACACCACTCATGGCGCGTAACCTGCCGTCCTTCCTCTCCGCCCTTCCGGAAGTGCGGACGCCCGTTGCCCAACGCAAATTCCGGAGCGACGCAGTTGAAAACCTACTACAATCACTCCGTCCCCGTTTTGCCGATGCCGAAATGGGCTGGCTGTTCTATAATTGCTTCCCCAACACACTCGATACCACCGTCGATTTTACCGACGGTACCCGGCCGGATACGTTTGTGATCACCGGCGACATCCCCGCGATGTGGCTCCGCGACAGCACGGCGCAGATCCTTCCCTATCTTCCCCTGGCAAAGAAAGACCCGAAACTGAAACGCCTGTTGGCCGGCGTCATAAACCGCCAGACCGACTGTATCCTCATCGATCCCTATGCCAACGCCTTCAATAAAGGCGCGACCGGAAGCGAATGGGCGAACGACATCACGGCCATGAAACCCGAACTTCACGAACGCAAATGGGAAATCGATTCGCTGTGTTACCCAATTCGCCTCGCGCATCATTATTGGAAGGATACCGGGGATACGACACCCTTCGATGCGTCATGGAAAAAAGCGATGCGGCTTGTGATTCAGACGTTTCGCGAGCAGCAACGGAAAGAAAATAAAGGACCGTACCAGTTTATGCGGGTAACGTCGCGCAGTATCGACACGCCTCCGTTGGATGGTTATGGTTTTCCGATAAAACCGGTCGGACTCATCGCATCGATGTTCCGTCCGTCTGACGATGCCACGGTGTTTCCGTTTTTGGTCCCGTCCAACTTTTTTGCCTTAGTATCCCTGCGGCAAATGGCCGAAATGGCCGACGCTTTCGCGGATGCGACGCTGGCCGCTGACGCCCGTACATTAGCCAATGAGGTGGAAAAAGCACTCAGGGAATACGCCATTGTCCACCATCCACGGTTCGGGAAGGTGTATGCCTACGAGGTAGACGGCTTTGGGAATCATTTATTTATGGACGACGCCAATGCACCGAGTTTACTTTCAATGCCCTATTTCGGAAGTTGCCCGCCCGATGACCCGATTTACCAGAACACGCGCCGGATGGTGTTAAGCGATGGCAATCCGTATTATTATGAAGGAAAATACGGTAAGGGAATCGGGGCGCCGCACACACCGGAGAACCAAATCTGGCCCATAAGCCTTACCATGCAGGCGCTGACGTCATCGGATGAAGCTGAAATCCGGATGTGCCTCCAGACGCTCAAAACAACGCATGCCGATACAGGCTTCATGCATGAATCCTTTCATAAAGACAATCCAAAGCAGTTTTCGCGACCCTGGTTCGCGTGGGCGAATACGTTATTCGGGGAATTGTTGTGGAAATTGGCGCAGGAAAAACCCTCTATTGTATTGAGGAGTTAGTACGAAACGTACTCCACGATCTCCAGTCCGTAACCAATCATACCGACGCGTTTCGTTTGCTCGGAATTGGATACGAGACGGATTTTGCAGATGTCGATGTCGTGCAGTATCTGGGCACCGATACCAAAATCCTTCACGTCCATCTTGATGTCAGGCGCGCGGAGGTTTCCTTGTTCCTGCAGTGATTTTAGTTCTACGATGCGGTTCAGCAATTCCACCGGCTGCACTTCCTGGTTGATAAACAGGATGGCACCCCTTCCCTCTTCATTGATCCGTTGAAACATATGTTCCAGCTTTCGGTCGGGATTGTTCGTGAGCGTTCCCAAAATATCACTGTTGACGTGCGTAGAATTGATGCGCGTCAACACCGGGTCACCCTGGTTCCAGGCCCCTTTCGTTAAGGCAATATGCACCATTTTATTGGTCGTCTGCACGTAGGCGCGAAGGCGGAAGGTACCGAAACGGGTTTCCACATCGAAATCTTCTTTCTTGACAATCAGGCTGTCGTGCTGCATGCGATACGCTACCAAATCCTCAATCGACACGATTTTCAGGTCGTGTTTACGGGCGACTTCCATCAACTGGGGTAAACGCGACATTGTGCCGTCTTCGTTCATGATCTCGCAGATGACGCCCGCCGGTTTGAATCCCGCCAAACGCGCAAAATCGATGGCCGCTTCTGTATGTCCGGTACGACGTAACACCCCGCCCTGCTTCGCAATCAAAGGGAAAATGTGACCCGGTCGCGCAAGATGATACGGTTTGGTTTCCTCATCAATTAAGGCGAGGACCGTCTTGGCGCGATCCGAGGCAGAGATTCCGGTCGTGACGCCATGACCTTTCAGGTCAACCGATACCGTGAACGCAGTCTCCATATGGTCGGTGTTATTGGCCACCATCGAATTGAGTTCCAACTCGGCACAACGCTTTTCAGTGAGCGGCGCACAGATGAGTCCACGGCCGTGCATGGCCATAAAATTGATCATTTCCGGAGTGGCTTTTTCTGCTGCTGCTAGAAAATCGCCCTCATTTTCACGGTCTTCGTCGTCGACCACGATGATGACTTTGCCCTGACGGATGTCTTCGATGGCTTCTTCAATCGTATTGAGTCGGATGGGTGTTGACATGGCTACAGGTTGTGTTCAGACAGTTTCAGGCGAAGGGCCCGACTATTCAGGAGGTGGAATACCGGGTAAAACGGGAATCCCAATACCAGGCAAATGATAAACGGCACGCCGATCTTCGTTTTCAGCGCCTTGGCAACGTCTTTCAGGTCGTTGAGGGCTTTATAGAGCGTGACGAAAAAGAAAATCAGCATCACAAAAGCGGCTATGGCTAGTCCGGCCTTGGAGCGGTTATTGTTAAAAACAAGGGCAAGCGTTACTGTCATCAGGTAGATCATGAGCGTCACTTTCGCACGGAAGCGGTAGGTGGCCACATCATCCTTCAACAACTCATACCGTTCGTCAAAAAGACGTTTACTTCGGAACAGACTCGCCTGCGTAATGCCTCTGCCCGCTAGTATTTTCAGGGTGTTGATACGTGTCGTCTCGGCAAGACCAGTTCGTTTTGCATCGTATACCTGTTGGATGAGCGCTTCATCATCCAATTGTTGCAATGCCTCCCATTCACCATCTTCCACCGTTTCGATGGCATCGAGGTTGATGACGCGATCCGACACCAGAAAACTCGGACGTATGGCATTATGAGCAAACAACTTCCGGAACGGAATCGTAATGAAATCGAAGTCGAACTCCACACCCCGGTCGTCAGTGGCCCGTTTCGTAAGGAAAAGCGCCAGTGGTGTCAATACAAAAGACGACATCCAGGCGCCGGCAAAAGCGGGAATTCCATTCTCCTGCGCGATTTTCTTACCAAACGTATTGATGAAGTGAAACGTAATAAAAATAAGGATCGCGAAAACGATGGGCAGTCCGAGTCCGCCTTTTCGGATAATCGCACCCAACGGCGCACCGATGAAAAACATCAGGAGACAGCTGTAGGCGATCACGAATTTATCGTACACCGAAAGCCAATAGGTATTGATATTCTTGTCGCGTTCTTCAAACTCCGTTTTGGCCCTATCGATGATAAAACCTGTATTCTCAATATTTCCCCTGGCGATATCCAAAATGCGGGCCCGCTCTTCTTTGGTATACGGCGCCAGTAAGTCATCTTTCGTAACCGACCCTTTGGTAGGCGTCACTTTTGTGGTATCGGATGTCGTAGGGAAGGATGAAACCGTATTGTAGCCCGTCCGTACGATGACGTTATCGGCATACGAACGGCGCTCCTTGTCATAGGCCGTGTCAAGTGAATCGAGCGTGTAGCGCAGTTCTCCGAGATCGAGCATCACGCTGGCATTGGAAATATGCTCTGTGTCGACGTCGTTTTCGTTGAGTTTCGACAGGTCCATATTGATGATATACTGTCGAAACGCGGTTTTCGCAAACGGCATTTTCCGCTGCTCGTTGATTTTGTTGGGATACACATCCTCATACTGGTAGCCGTCGTGGAGGACGAGTTGCAGGATATTCGAATCGGCACTGCTGCGAAGATCACCTGTCTTGGCTTTGATGACCGCCGTGGCGCCTCTCCCGATGCTTTTCTTATGGATCGTGACGCCTTCGAGCTTGTTTCCGTTGGGGCCGGTTTTCTTGTCGACCTTAATGTTGAAACTGCCCACATCGTTGAACTGACCTTCCGCTATGGCCATGGCCGGTTTTTCACGACCAATATTGGCTTTGATGTTCTGAAAGCGGTATTGGGAGTACGGGATGATGTTGTTGGCGAAGATGAACGCACACACAGCCAGTGCCAGGATGAACAGTATGAGGCTACGCATGGCGCGTTGCAACGATACACCCGACGATTTCATGGCCGCAAACTCGTAGTTCTCGGACAGATCCCCGAACGTCATGATGGACGCCAATAGTACCGACAACGGCAATACCAACGGCACGATGTTCGGCATCGCGAAAAGCAGGAACTTGGCAATAGTGGAGAAATCGAGGTCCTTACCTGCGAGTTCAGCAATGAACAGCCAAACGGTCTGGAGAATAAAAATGAAGAAGAGGATGACAAATACAGACAGAAACGTTTTTACGAACTGCTTCAGTATGTACTGGTCGAGAATTTTCACCTAACGTCAGTCTAGCTTGTTGATGTAGTAATTGGGATATTTACTCTCGACAAAGGTAAACTGATTTTTCGATAATGGCTGGTTGGTTTTAAAAGAATTAACGGTAAGTGTCGTACGGGTGCCGTTTTTACCGGTTTCGATCAGGTTGTAGATGTTTTTGGTCTGGACGTCAATCCCGAGAAGGATTTCTTTACGTTGGTCTTTCCCAATGGGAACCAACTTAATATACTGTATTTTACGTCCCTTGATGTTTTGCTCGATATCCCAATAGTACTTATAACCACTATTGAAAAAAGTAAGCATTTTTGACGGTGTGATGGCGTTGGCATCCTTTTCGTCAAATCTTGATATGGTGATTTCTTCGTCTTCCGGATTGATGGTGTAGATTTTCTTTCCGTCGAAGAGTTTGGTCGTACCCATCAGGTTGAGTACGTAGAGATTTCCTTTCAGGATGACATTCCCTTTGCTTTCCTGGTTGATGTTCTCACGTGTATTGGAAAGCGAATACTTGAAATCGATGACGATGTTGTCATACGATTTTACTTTGGCCGTCACTTCATCCAGCAGGTCTTTTGCTTTTTTGTCTTGCGCCGAGGCGGAAAAGACAGCAACCAATAAGACGAAGAACGGAAGGAATTTTTTCATTTTAAAAATCATTTTGCTCATTGTTAAAAAACTGCTCGAGCGCCTGCAAATCCGGAATCATGACATTTCTAGCCTTACTTCCTTCGAACGGTCCGACAATTCCGGCCGCTTCCATCTGGTCGATAAGACGGCCCGCGCGGTTGTACCCCAATTTGAGTTTCCGTTGCAGAAGTGAGGCAGAACCCTGTTGCGCCGCCACAATGACTTCGGCAGCTTCCCGGAACAACGGATCACGCTCGGAGATGTCCATATCAATTTTAATGCCAGTATCATCATCCCCGGTAAATTCCGGCAATAAATACGCATTTGGATAAGCTTTCTGCGATCCTATGAATTCCGTTATCTTCTCTACTTCCGGCGTATCAACGAACGCACACTGCACCCGTATTACATCATTTCCATTGGAATACAGCAGGTCACCACGACCAATGAGCTGGTCGGCACCCTGACTGTCAAGGATGGTACGCGAATCGATCTTTGACGTCACCCGGAAGGCAATACGCGCCGGGAAGTTCGCCTTGATGATACCCGTGATGACATTCACCGACGGACGTTGTGTGGCGATGATCAAGTGGATGCCGATGGCGCGCGCCAACTGCGCCAATCGCGCGATTGGTGTCTCGACTTCCTTGCCGGCCGTCATGATGAGATCGGCGAACTCGTCCACAACCAATACAATATACGGTAGGAAGCGGTGCCCGTTTTCAGGATTCAGGCGACGCGACTTGAACTTTTCATTGTACTCCTTAATGTTCCGTACCATCGCGTCCTTCAACAGCGAGTAGCGGTCGTCCATTTCCACACACAACGAGTTAAGGGTGTTGATGACCTTATTATTGTCGGTGATGATCGCATCTTCCGTATCCGGTAACTTCGCGAGATAATGGCGTTCGATCTTATTGAACAGCGTCAACTCTACTTTTTTCGGATCGACCAACACGAATTTTACTTCCGCCGGATGCTTCTTATATAGGAGTGACGTCAATACGGCGTTCAATCCAACCGATTTACCCTGCCCGGTCGCACCAGCCATCAGCAAGTGCGGCATCTTGGCCAGGTCTACCACGAAGGTTTCGTTGGAAATGGTTTTCCCGAGTGCAATCGGCAGTTCCATTTCAGCTTCCTGGAATTTGGCGGAACTGATGACGCTCCGCATCGATACCATCGTCGGTTTTTGGTTCGGCACCTCAATACCAATCGTTCCTTTGCCCGGAATTGGTGCGATGATCCGGATGCCCAATGCCGAAAGCGAAAGGGCGATGTCGTCTTCCAGACTCTTGATTTTCGAAATCCGGATACCAGCTTCGGGAATGATCTCGTATAATGTCACTGACGGACCGACCGTCGCCTTGATTTGTGCGATGTCAATTTTATAGTGTCCGAGCGTCTCGACAATACGGTTTTTGTTCTCTTCGAGTTCTTCCTGATTGATGGTGATGCCACTGGTCGAATACTCCTTCAACAAATCGATGGTCGGAAATTTGTAATTCGACAATTCAAGCGTAGGATCGAACAACCCAAAATCCTCTACCAACTTAGACGCGAGGTTTTCTTCGATGATGTCCTCCTCCTCTATCTTCTCAATCACGAATTCTTCTTCCGGAGCGGAAATATCGGCAACCGGCTTAACCGGCGGCGGCACGACTTTCGGTGTCAGGTCGATCGACAACTCAGAAGCGGAACCGATCGTAGGCTTGAGCGCTTCACGGTCGATTTCGAATTGGGAGACAGGCTTGGTAATCAACTCCGGCTCCGGGATCTCTTCCTCCTCTTCTATCGGAAAGGCATGAGCGCGTTCCGGTCCATCGGTTTCCTCCTGTTCGTCAACCGCAAATTCCTCAAGGTTGTAGGCCGTTGCACTTTCGCTAACCGGTGATTGCACCGAGGCAATATCCTCTTTTATCTCAGAACGTGTGCGTTCGAACAACGCCTTAATGGAATCTGGCGATATGCGAATCTTGAAAATCAGGTAAATAACAAAGGCAAAAATCAGCACGAACGCCGTTCCCGTCTTGCCGATATAATCCTGGAGGAATAGGTTCATTTCATATCCGACCACACCGCCGAGTTCAGGCAGGAAGGCGGCGAAAAATCCCATCATCACGGAAATGACGGCGACAGCATACAAGTCCCAGAACCAGGTATTGCGGAGTTTGGACACCTTCAGGTCAAGTACGAGATACGCACCGGTCAGGAAAAAAAGACGTACAAACAGGAACGAACCGACGCCGAATCCTTTGTATACGAAGATGTCGGCCAGATAGGCCCCGAATTTACCCAACCAATTCCCGGTGCCCGCGGTTCGGTCCGTCAGTTGGGAAACCGCGCTTTGGTCTTCCTGTCCGTAAATGAAGAACGATACGAACGCAAGCAGAAGGGCGAGTGAAAACAACACGAGCAAAACGCCCAATACGACCTGATACTGCCGCGGAAACCACGTTTTGGGTGCGGTTTCGGGAGCGTCGTTACGGACTTTTTCCTTTTGCTGTTTTGCCATGGGGATGTTATCTGGAGCGTAAAAATACTAAAATTCCATCCGTCAGGATGCCGTCAGGTAGGGAACGTAGATAATGGCACAAACCGCGAGCGCGGCCAAAGCGGCAAAAAATACGGCGCCTGCCCCAATATCCTTGATAAACCCGATCCTGGCATGGTAATCGGGGTGGATGAAATCAGCGATCTTCTCAACCGCCGTGTTCACTCCCTCCACTGCCAATACCAGGCCTATCGCAAAGGTCTGCGCCAACCATTCCTCTTTGGTAATGTGGAAGAAAAAACCCGCGATCGTCAGGATAACGCCCAGGCTCGCCTGTACCATGATACTGTGTTCCGTGGTAAGGAGTTTCCAGGCCCCCGCGACTGCATACCTGACACTTTTGACCCGTCCGGTGACGAAAGAATGATCCTGCTTCATCGTATGTTACAGCGCCGAGAGCGCTGCCTCATAATTCGGCTCATCCGCCGTTTCGGCTACCTGCTCGGAGTATTGTACGATTCCATTCTCATCAATAACCACGACGCAGCGTGACAACAATCCTTCCAGCGGACCGGAGGTGAAATCGACACCATAGGTTTTTCCGAAATTACCGTCGCGGAAGTCTGACAGATTGATTACGTTGTCGAGTCCTTCTGCCGCGCAAAAACGCTTCTGGGCGAACGGAAGGTCACGGGAAATACACAGCACTTTGGTGTTTTCGAGTGACGAGGCCTTTTCGTTGAATTTGCGAACGGAAGCTGCACAGGTGCCCGTGTCGACACTTGGGAAGATATTCAGCACGAGCTTACTGCCTTTGAAATCGGCTAACGTGGCAACAGAAAGATCGTTCTTTACCAATTTGAAATCAGGGGCTGCGGTGCCATTCTGTGGCAATTGCCCGCTGGTCATGACGGCATTGCCGCCCAATGTTACTGTAGACATATCAAGTATTTTGACAAAAATAGGGATTCAAAATGGGATGTGGAAGGACTTGCGACCAATGCGGTGCTTTATCCGATTTTCTTGACACCTTTGGAAAAGATCCACTTCATGAACAGCTTTTCGCCCTCAGCCGTTCGTACCGCCTGAAACTTCGGCGCGAGGAGCGTCGCTACTATAAAAGCTGTCAGTGGCCTCCACCAATCGGTCAAGTGGGTAAAGTGTTGTACCAGAAAATACACAGGGATAAAAAAAGCCGCGTATCCCAAAAAATTATAAACCAGTGCTTTCGTTTTGTTACTCATTATCAGGTTGACTTAGATACTTTCCTTTTTTACTGCCCTCGTACATTTCGAATTTAACGAAACGCGATTCGAGGCCACCATTAAACAATTTGATTTTACGGGACGGCTTGAGTCCAATGAAACGCAACGCCTCCGCATTAGCCGTTATAAACCAGGCATGGGTATTCGGGTAGCTTTGTTTCAGCGTGTCGCCTAACTCCCTGTAAAAGCGCTCAATATCAATATCGAGTCGTTCGCCATACGGCGGATTGAATACCATCAAAAGCGGACCCCGCACCTCTTTTTCGCTGTCAAAGAAATTCCGCTCGGTTACCGTGACATAATCGTCGAGGTTGGCATTCTTCAAATTATCCTTGGCTTTCAGGACGGCGCTGGGTGCCTTGTCGTAGCCGTTGATCGTATAATGGAATTCGCGTGTCTTCTTCAACAAAGACGATACAATGGTTTCGAAGAGCACGCTGTCCCAGTCCTTCCATTTCTCAAATGCAAATTCCTTGCGGTTGATGTTTGCCGGAATGTTGCAGGCGATCATCGCGGCTTCCGCCAGGATGGTTCCACTTCCGCACATCGGATCAAGGAAGTCGCCCTGTCCATCCCAACCTGCCAGCAAAAGCATACCGGCGGCCAAAACTTCATTGATTGGCGCGATATTCGTGGCTGTTCGATAACCCCGATGGTGGAGCGATGCGCCGGAGGTGTCGAGTGCGACCGAACACTCTTCGCGGTCGATGTGCACATTGATCCGCAGGTGGGGAAATTCCTTATCGATAGAAGGCCGTTTCCCGGTCTTTTCACGAAATTGGTCGACGATGGCGTCCTTGCATTTCTGTGCGACGAACTGCGAATGACGGAAACGGTCAGAGTGCACTGTAGCGTCGATGACGAAGGTTTCTTCCGCACCCAGTTGTTCGCTCCAGTCAATCGACTGTATTCCTTTATATAGTTGTAAGTCGTTGAACGCGCGAAAACCGGCAATGGGTTTCAATATTTTTAAGGCTGTCCGTAATGATAGGTTGGCCTTATACATAAAGCCTTTGTCGCCCACAAAACGTACCATGCGGGTGCCGATTTCGACCTGTTGGGCGCCGAGGTTACGCAGTTCCTTTGCCAGTATCTCTTCGAATCCGAAGAAGGTTTTGGCAATCATCGTGAAATTTTCTTCCATCGGGAGAATTTGCCGCAAAAGTACGTTAATTTCAAAGATTCCGAATAAGCGCTCTCTTCCGGATTTTTCCATTTCGCTAAAATTCCGCCATTCTTTTTGCCATATTGTCAATTATATCGTTTTCGCCTCGCGCGATAGCCGTCCGACAGCGCTTTCCCTTATATTTGTAACCGCGTTTTGAAAAAAGCGAAACGACCTTAACACAAGCAAACATGTCCGATAAAGCTACTATCCTTTACACGATTACCGACGAAGCACCGATGCTCGCCACCCATTCATTTCTTCCCATTGTTCAGGCGTTTGC
>DATGXZ010000204.1:0-6340 GCA_035298445.1 Flavobacterium sp. | reverse complement strand
ATGGCGAGTATCGGGGCGTTTGTGGCCGCTGACAAAGACATTATCGATTATTTGAAATACAACCTGCGTTCGCAGATGTTCGCAAAGTCGCTTCCGATGATTTTCACGGTAGGCGCGCTGAAACGGCTTGAAATGCTCCGCAGCATGCCGGAACTGAAAGACAAACTGTGGGAAAATGTCAATTACCTGCAGAACGGGCTTAAGGAGCGTGGCTTCAACATCGGCGACACCAACACCTGTGTAACGCCGGTGTATCTGGAAGGAAGCATCCCGGAGGCGATGGTGATGGTGAATGACCTGCGTGAAAATTACCATATTTTCCTGTCGATCGTCGTCTATCCAGTCATCCCGAAAGGCATCATCCTATTGCGTATGATTCCAACCGCTTCGCATACCATCAGCGATATTGACGAAACGCTGTCTGCCTTTGAAGCCATCCGTGAAAAACTTACGAATGGCACGTATAAGAAAATTGCCCAGGAAACTACGGTTGACGTATCGTAATCCTATATCCATCATAGAAAAAGCCCGATGTCTTCCAACGTCGGGCTTTTTTATTTTGGTAGGGACGACTGCTTTCGCTCCTCGCTCCTTGATCCTGGCTTGGCTATTCTAACCCCTTCACATACGTCCTTCTCCTGCGAAACACCACCGGGTCGAAGTGTTTCCAAATATTGTGGATGGCGTGGTTATCTTCGAGTTCTGGAGTGCGGATGCATTCTTCTATGCCTTTTGCGTCGAATACCTTATAGAACTCCTCGAAAACAATCGCTGTAACGCCTTTGTTTTGGTAGTCGGGATGGATACCTATGAGGTAAAACAGTACTTCCTTCGCGTTCTTCCGGGCGTTCAGCAAATGAAATAACCCGAACGGAAACAGGCGTCCATTCGCTTTTTTCAATGCCTGGGCAAACGACGGCATCACAATGCTGAAGGCGATCATCTTGCCATCTTTATCGGCAATGAATTTGATGTATTCGGGGTTGATGAAGCTTATGTACTTCCGCTTGAAATACGCCTTTTGTTTTTCATTGATGGCAACGAAACTTGACAGGCGTTCGTACGACGTATTGAACAGATCGAACATCTCGTCGACATACGGCAGGATGTCCTGTGTTTTGGTAAAATTCACCGGTGTCAGGCCGTAGCGTTTTTTGATCAGTTCCGCTGCCTTGGCAAACATAGCAGGTTGTATCGATCGAAAATGGAACTTGTTTTCCAGGTATTCCTTCTCCTTTACAAACCCCAGTTGCTCGAGATGGTCTTTATAATACGGGTAGTTATACCATGTAATCATCGACCCCATACTGTCGAATCCCTCTGTGACGACGCCCACTTTATCGAGGTTTGAAAACCCCATGGGGCCCTCGATGTGGTCGAGGTGGTGCTGGCGTCCGATTGCTTCGACTTTTTCCAGTAGCGCCTTGGTCACCTCGATGTCGTCGATGACGTCCCACCAGCCGAACCGCATTTTCTTCTTTCCCTGCACGCGAACTTCGTCCCAATTGATAATGGCGGCCAGTCGTCCGACGATCTTGCCATCGCGATAGGCGAGGAGGAAGTGCGCTTCCGCGGAATCGAATACCGGATTTTTCTCGCGGTCGAAACTCTCGAGTTCGTCGGCGATGATAGGCGGCACCCAATAGGGATGTCCTTTATAAAGTGAAAACGGGAACTTCACGAATTCCCGCATTTGTTTCTTAGTCAGGGCTTCTGTAATCGTAATCATGGTGCCGGAACATCAACTTCGTCCTTACGCTTCTTTTTCTTCTTTTTGTCTTTCTTGTCTTTGTCCTTTCCGTCTTTGTCCTTGTCTTTGCCCGAACGGATCAGCACCGGCTTGTAGTTTTCATCGAAACGCCACGAAATGCCGGCACCGGCGTAAAAGACGGAGGGCGTATCTTTCATGTTGGTCGACACCGAGGCATCGAATTGCATGGTTTCGGTCATCAGGTAAGCGGCGCCACCGCGAAGGATTGAATCGGAGTAGAAATCGCTTTTATAACCCTGGTTCTCGAAAAATATAGACCACTTTTCGTTCAGTCCGCGGGTAATCGTAAGGATGTAGCCATAGCTAGGAAAATCCGATGTGATCCTATCGGCAATGAGGTTCAGTACCACCACGTATCCGCCGCTTAGCTGGTTTTGGGTGATGATCATCACCTTCGGACTGATGGCAGGATCGGTTTCAAAGGTATACGGATTGTCGAAGTTTAAGTTGAACCCAGCGAACGCTGAAATAGAAGGAATTAACTGACGCCATTTGAACTTATGTTTCTTCTTCCAACTCAGTAATTCTTCGTGTTTCGGCTTGCCATCATCGACTTTTTTGTAGGGATCATACAACAGGTACTTCGCGCCCAAAACGGTTTGCCGCAAGGCGCTGCGCGATTCCGATCCGATGGGTGTGGTAAGGCGGTCAGCCTGGTATTGCAGGTCGGCGATGAACTCGAGTTCTTCTTTAAAAAGTCCCCAACGGAGTTGCAGGTCGACACCCATTCCGCTTGACTTCGTCTCTAAAAGAGCATGGTCTTCCGAAATGTAATAAAGACCGCTTTCAACCTGAAACAGGCTCTGCCCGACGGAATAGGCTCCATATGACTTCCCCGGGCGGTTGGAGTTGATTTCATCGGTAAATTGCGCAGTCGCAAATGCCGCGGTCAAAAGGGTGACAAAAAGGGAAAAACACTGTATTCTGGGCATGTGCGGTATTTTGAGAGTCATCCAAATGTAGTGCTTTTTATCATTTATTTAGGACGCAAGGCGCTTTTTTACGGACGGCAATAGCTACCTTTGGAAAAAATTCGCTCATGCAGACGGCTACCTTTGCGAACCTGATCGAAACCCTTTTTTTCATTGTAGTTTTTTATTACCTCGCGAAGATCGCGGTGCGGATGTTCTTTCCCGTCGTCGTGAAGACGGTGGTGCGTAAGGCCGAAGAGAGCTTCCGCGAACAACAGCAGCGGCAGCAGCAAATGCACCGCGAGCCCACTCCCCAAAGTGAGCGTCCGAAAGAGCGCAAAATCGTCGGTGAATACATCGATTACGAAGAAATTGAGTAAGTTTGTGCAAGCCGAAAACAGTCGTTTCGGCATCCAACTTATTCGCTCCTGATGAAATTGTTACAGCGTAATTACCCGCACCTGCTGGCCTTTCTGGGCTTCGTTTTGGTGGCACTCGTTTACTTTTATCCCGTACTCCAGAACAAGACGCTTTACCAGTCGGACATTGCGCAATACACCGGGATGGCCAAAGAACAAAACGATTTCCGCGCCCGCACCGGCGAGGAGCCGTATTGGACGAATTCGGCTTTCGGTGGTATGCCTACCTATCAGGTCGGTGCCAATTATCCCCATAACTATATCAAAAAACTGGATGCGGTGATTCGCTTCCTGCCCCGTCCGGCCGATTACCTCTTTTTGTATTTCGCCGGATTTTATGTGTTGGCGCTCGTTCTGCGGGCCGACCCGTTAAAGGCGTTTTTCGGTGCGCTGGCGTTCGGACTTTCGACATACCTGATCGTTATCCTCGGCGTCGGACACAACGCGAAGGCGCACGCTATAGGCTATATGCCCCTGATGATTGCGGGTATTATATTGGTGTTCCGAAAACGCTACCTCGTAGGTGGTTTGTTGACATTGTTTGCCACTGCACTGGAGCTGAATGCCAACCACTTCCAGATGACGTATTACCTGCTGTTCCTGCTGTTGATCCTTGCAATCTATTATACAGTAGGATTTATCAAGCGGAAGGAATACCGTGAACTCGGGAAAGTGGCGGGTACCTTTGCCGTAGCCGCACTGTTGGCCGTGGGAGCGAATGCCGCGAACCTCATGGCCACGTCGGAATATGCGAACTTCAGTATGCGCGGTAAATCCGAATTGACGTTCAAACCGGACGGCACACCGAACACATCCGATTCTGCAATGGATTACGGCTACATTACTGAATACAGCTATGGCGTAGCAGAAAGTCTTGACCTGGTGGCACCGCGTTTGTTTGGCGGTGGACACGGCGAAAAGCTCGGAACCGATAGTGCCGTATTTGATTTATTGAAGGCACAGGGCGCTACGGATGAAGAAGCATCCGGTTTTGCCGATGCCTATGCGGTGACGTACTGGGGCGACCAGCCTATTGTGGAAGCGCCTGCCTATATAGGCGTCGTGGTGTTTTTCCTCGCGATTCTCGGCCTTTTTACCGACCGCCGCCGACTCAAGTGGGTATTCTGGGGCGGAGCACTGTTGTCATTATTGCTTTCCTGGGGTAAAAACTTCGATGCCCTGACGCGCTTTTTCGTGGATGTGGTGCCGTTATACGATAAATTCCGCGCTGTTTCGTCGATCCAGGTTCTTTTGGAGTTGTGCTTTCCTGTGCTGGCCCTGATGGGATTCACCTCGTTTTTCCGGATGGATACCGACAAGCGGTT
Source organism: Flavobacterium sp. (assembly GCA_035298445.1). Taxonomy (GTDB): domain Bacteria; phylum Bacteroidota; class Bacteroidia; order Flavobacteriales; family Flavobacteriaceae; genus Flavobacterium. Next base: position 1,914 of record DATGXZ010000204.1, on the reverse strand, counting down.
TGCGGCCTTATGGAAGGCTACGGCTGTCGCGGGTGGACTCTTCGTCATATTATATGTAAGCAGTGGTCTTTTCGAGTTTCGTTCAGCTATTGACGGTTCGATCCGCGATGCGTTGACCAGCAAGGAAAATCCTACCTTCGGCGACGATTTCATTGAGGCCCTGCGTGAAGACCGACTGTCGATGTTCAAGTCGGATACGTTGCGATCATTATTGTTAGTACTGGCGGCAGCCGGTGCGCTTTTGCTATATGTAAAGAATATCGTCAAACAACAATGGGCGGTGGTGCTGGTCGGCATTTTGATGCTGGCGGACCTTTTTGCCATCGACCGCAATTATGTTGATACGAAGGATAAAGGCGAGGATGGACGTCGCGGTTTTGTGAGTGTTTCTGAGATGAAGCGTCCGTTCACACCGTCGCCGGCAGACGAAGAGATTTTAGCTGATCCGGATATTTTCAGGGTATATGATGTACAGGGCAACCTGCAGGGAGAAACGTCTTTCTTCCACAAGGCGACCGGCGGTTACAGTGCCGTGCGTCCGCGTCGTTATGAGCAACTGTTCCAGTACCAGGTCGATCCGGCCTTACAGGACCTGGGTGCCATCATCGATCCGAATACCATGTCGCTCAAAAAGAGCATTCCTACGCTAAACGTTTTGAACGTACGGTATCTGCTGCTCGGCCTTCGGGATGGCTCTGAAGCGAAAATCACCAACCCGTTTGCCAATGGAAATGCCTGGTTCGTGCAACGTGTTATCCCGGTAAAATCAGCCGACGGCGAAATCAAGGCGATGAAAGCCTTCGATAACCGGAAGGAGGCGATCGTCAATACCAGCGAATTCAAGGTACCGGCAATTGCGGTCGATTCTACAGCGTCTATCCAACTCGATAAGGCCAGCTTCCAGCCAAACTATGCGAAGTATACGGCCAAAAGTGCAAAAGGGGGACTCGCAGTTTTCTCAGAAGTATATTATCCGAAAGGATGGAAGGTGTTTATCGATGGTAAACAGACCGACCAACTGATTCGCGCCAACTACGTATTGCGGGCGCTACCGGTGCCGGCCGGCAACCACACGATTGAATTCCGGTTCGATCCGGATGTGGTCAAGACTGGCGGCCTGATCCAACTCGTCAGCTGTCTGGGTATTGTACTTGTGACCGGAGGCGGCCTCTACCTGACACGGAAAAAGCACTCTAAGTCGTAATAGGGTGGAAGGCGTGCCCAAAAAGGTACTGATCGTCACCTATTACTGGCCGCCTGCCGGAGGTCCGGGCGTGCAGCGTTGGCTGAAGTTTGCCAAATACCTGCCGGATTTTGGTATCCATCCGGTTGTCTATATTCCGGAAAACCCGCATTATCCGTTAATAGACGAGGCCTTGTGTGCGGATGTTCCCCAGAACATTACGGTATTGAAAGGCAAAATCGTAGAGCCGTACGGACTCGCCTCGGTTTTCTCCCGCAACAAAACGAAGAAAATCAGTTCCGGATTGATTCCGTCGAATCGGAAGCAATCGTTTATGGAGCGTTTGTTTTTATGGGTACGCGGCAACCTGTTCATTCCGGATGCCCGGGTGTTATGGGTCAAACCGAGCGTCAGGCGTTTAGCGGCTTACATTGACAAAGAGGGAATCGACACCGTCATTACCTCGGGGCCACCCCATAGCCTGCACCTGATCGGGCTGAAGTTGAAAAAGACGCGTCCGGTGCGCTGGATCGCTGATTTCCGTGATCCGTGGACGACTATTGGGTATCACGACAAATTGAAATTGTCGGGCTACGCCGCGCGTCGCCACAAAACACTCGAAGCGAGCGTATTGAACACCGCCGATTTGGTAGTGGTCACCAGCCAGACAACAAAAGCCGAATTCCAGGCGCTTACGGCTACACCTATTGAAGTCATCACCAACGGATACG